>JAIPFM010000033.1 GCA_021736645.1 Phycisphaerae bacterium
CGGCTCATGCCGCCGCCTGGGATGTTGCCGTAGAGCACGGCGTTAAATCCGTTTTGGAATTTGAATCCGGCGCGCGTGAGCACGTAGTCCACACCGTACGGGAATCTTGCCCAGGTCTGGGTCACCTCGTCAGATTGGGGCTTTGGGACCTTGCCGCTTTCAAAGTTGACGATGCCATCCTCCGGGAAGTTGGCACTGTACAGGCGAATACGATTTGTGTGGTTGGGTTTGTACGCCATCCAGATGAATCGGTCGGTGCCCACGCCGAACAGCTCTGTGCCATTGTAGTCCCCATGTTCCACGCCGAGACAGAAACGACTGGACGTGCGGCGCACCTTGCCGCCCGTGATATCGAGCCCCTGGGCCCTGGCCAGGTCAGCCAGGGCGTCAAAGGCCTGTTGATCCGTTGAAATGTTCAATGTGGGGTACTCCTTTATTTGGCGAGTCCGATGGGACTGAATAGCACATACAGAATCAAAGTAATTACGATCACGACAATACCGGCCAGTCTGGCCCCCTTGCTGGTTTCCAGTTTGATCGAAGTATTGGCCTTGAATTCAATAGGTTGAGCCAGAGGCTTGACCAGGGTAATGACCCACATGACCACCAAACAGAGGGCGAAACAGATAGCCATGCGGTTGAGGAATTGAATCTCTGGGCCGATTTTAAAGCGTCCCAGCAGGTACATGCCTCCATAACTGACGATATTGGTGAGCAGGCCGATGACGCCGGCAATCGGCGGAGCCTTGCGAAAGATCAGGCCAAACACAAAGACTGCCAGGATGCCCGGCGAGATCAAGCCCTGGGCCTCCTGAATGATGGTAAAGATACTGTTGCTGATCTTGGGATCTCCCAACTTTGGAGCCAGGTAGATGGCCACAAAAGAGAATAACACCACACAGATGCGTCCCAGGCCAACAATGGTCTTTTGACTGGCTTTTGGATTCATGTACTTCTGAAAGATGTCCATGGTGAAGATAGTGGATGCTGCATTGAGCATGGCTGCCAGGGAGCTGACAATCGCACCGAGCAGTGCCGCCAATACAAAACCAACGATGCCTGTTTTCTGGGGCAACACATTGCTAAGCAATTGTCCCAAAGCCGTGTCATATTTGTAGGCAATGAATTTCTCGGAACTAACGGTTGCATTGGCCGCACTGGCCGCCTCAGTGACCGATTGATTGTAGGTTGCTAACTCGACCTCCAGTTCCGGAAACACGGTTTTCCACGATTTGTCGTCCGATTCAAATACGGTATAGTCTTTAATCTCCAGGGCATCGAATTTTTCCTGAATCATGGGCAATACATAGGGATTCCTGGCCTTTACAGCTTTCATGGCCACTTTGTCCGGGTAGACTGCCACCATGAATTTTCCACGCTGCCACCCTGTAATCGCGTCTTCGGTGGGGGCCTGAATTATGTCAACAAGCTGTGTGTTGGCATTGGCCTTTTGATAGCTGGCGATAACCGGTGCATTGTCATAGACTGCCTGGTCCTGCATGTCCTTGGCAAAGAGATTGAAGGCAATAATGCCGGGAATGACCACGACAAAGGGAATGATAAGTTTCATAAAGGCGGAGAACACGATACCTTTTTGGCCTTCGGCCAGAGAGGCGGAGCCCAGGGTTCTCTGTGTGATGTATTGGTTCAAGCCCCAGTAGTAGAAATTGGGAATCCACAGGCCAAGGAGCAGAGCTGTCCAGGGGAGGACTTTGTCATTGGCAGGCAGAAACATGTTCATGCGTACTCGATTGAGCTCCCAGAAGCGATCAATGGAGCTCATGCCTTCGGCCAGGGGAATGGTTCTGACTTCACCGGTCGCCACATCCACCACTTTGGCGGCTTCCTCGACACTGCCCAACATTTTAAAGGCGAAGTACATGACCACACTGCTTCCAATGATCAGGGCACTTCCCTGGATCAGGTCGGCCCAGGCACAGGCCTTCAAACCGCCGGCGGTCACATACACCATGGCAATAATGCCAATGACCACGGAGGCGTTTAAGATGGATATGTCATGGCCCATTTTATCTGCCATCGTTGTGACGGTCAGGGCACCGGAATAGGTGACTGAGCCCAGTAACAGCATATAGATGAAGAGTGTGGCAATCGCCATGATAGTGCGTGCTGCAGCATTATATCGATATTCAAGGAATTCGGGCATGGTCGTGATGCCTGCCCTCAGAAAGTAAGGCAGGAAGCCGAAGGCGACGATTACCAGGGTAATGGCAGCCATCCATTCATAACTGGCAATGGCCAAGCCTACGTGGCTGGCAGCGTTACCACTCATACCAACCAGTTGCTCTGAGGAGATATTTGCGGCGATGAGTGAGAAACCTATGAGCCACCATTTGAGACCGCGGCCAGCAAGGAAAAAGTCTTCGCCTGTCTTTTCACCTTTACTTTTGTAGAGTCCCAACCCTACAACGCAGCCCACAAAGGCAATAAATACAATAATGTCCAGAGCGCCAAATACCATAACCTATCCTTTCCTTTTTAATGCCTGCTTGATCCATTCAAACAGACCCTGTTCGATGCAGTTTGTGTCGCATTATAGCGATTGTTTGTTATGCGACAACCACGCTTTTGGCAGGCTGTCAATAATATCCGAAGCGGTCAGTGCAATCTGTCCTACAGTCTCTGCGCCCAGGTCACCGGCCAGGCCGTGGATGTGGCAGCCCAGGGCTGCGGCGTCCACGGGATTCAGGTTTTGACCGAACAAGGCGGCGATGATCCCGGTGAGTACGTCGCCTGATCCGCCTGTGGCCATACCGGGATTACCGGTTGCATTGATATACAGGGTGCGGTTGTCTGTCACCACCGTTTGAGCCCCCTTCAGCACAACGACACTCTTGGAGGCCTGGGCCAATTGAGCCGCCTGATCCGTGCGGTCCTTTGGCATAGGCTGTCTGAACACAGAGGCCCACACGCGCTTCATCTCACCGGGGTGGGGCGTGAGAATCAGTTGGGCCTTGACCTTTTGGTGCCACTGGCCGATCCTGCTGAGATTGTTGAGTCCGTCAGCATCCAGGACCAGTCTGAGGGAGGGGGCTTGAATCAGGGCCTCAATGATGGTTTGCAGCCCGTGGCTTGTGCCCAGGCCCGGTCCCAGGGCGACCCCATCACAGGCACGCACGGAGTCCAGAATGCGGCCCAGTGCCCGCTCTGATATGCGTCCCTGCTGGTCTTCGGGCAGCGGGATGGTGGTATAGGCGGGTTCAAAACCCGCGACTATGGCGGTACTGCTCTGCGGGCAGGCGACCCTGACCAGGCCTGCTCCGGATCTCAGGGCTGCTTTGCCTGCCAGGGCAGCGGCGCCGCCCATGCCCTGGCTGCCTGCAATGATCAACACCGTTCCAAAATGGCCTTTGTGTGCGTCAGCGGCACGCGCGGGCAGTCGGGGAACCGATTGAATGGATTGCAGGCTCATGGACTTAGATGCGGCCCTCTATTTTTCGGTTGATGAGTGTGGCGCTGATGGCCGCTGAAAAGCCATTGTCAATATTGACCACGGACACGCCTGACGCGCAGCTGTTGAGCATGGCCAGCAGGGCGGCCAGTCCGTTGAAGCTGGCACCATAGCCGACACTGGTGGGCACCGCAATGACAGGGCAGTTGACCAGTCCCCCCACAACAGAGGCAAGAGCGCCTTCCATGCCAGCCACCACAAGGACCACATTGGCCTGTTGAATCTGATCCAGATGGGCCAAGAGTCGGTGCAGACCTGCGACTCCCACATCGCACAGGATCTCTGCACGCTGCCCCATGATGTGAGCCGTGGCCAGGGCTTCTCGTGCCACCGGAAGATCAGCCGTGCCCGCGGTGATGATGGGCAGTACGCTCGCGGACTGGGACAGGGGCGACTGTTCGAGCACAATGGTGCGCCCGAGTGTATCGTATTGTGCTTGTGCGCATTGACCGGATGTCAGGAGCGCGTCATACATGGCTTGTGTGGCCCGTGTCGCCAGGACATTGCCGCCTTGACTGGCCAGGCTTTCGAAGATTGCGACGACCTGATCGATGGTTTTGCCCTCGCAGAAGATAGTCTCCGGGAAGCCTCGACGGAGTTGTCTGTGGTGGTCGATCCTGGCGAAGCCCAGGTCTTCAAACGGTAAGTGACGCAGTTTGTTCAGGGCCGTATCAATGTCCATGGAGCCCTGTTGCACGGCCTTGAGTAGTTGTGTCAAGTGTTCGGTTTGGATAAGCACAGTCCTTACCAGGAGCCAACGTTCTGAATGCATGCACACTAAGTGCCTGACAGTATACCCATTTTTAACCATGTGACAAGGTGTGACTTGGCTTGAAATGGGAATTGATTTGAGCTAAGGAACGTCGGATAAATAACTGTCGCATTTCTCATCTGATCTTCACGCCATCTTCAGCCGTTTCTCAATTGCGAAATCCTCAATGTAGAATAGCTACACCTGCGGTTTCGCTCAATCGAAAACAACTGAATCTGACGCAAATCTCAGCGATAAATACAACATTTATTTATCCGGCGATCCTAAATCAGATCGTCCGGGACGATTTCAACGAGTGTGATATTGAACAGGAGATCTTCACCTGCCAGGGGATGGTTGGCGTCCAGCGTGATTTTGGAGCCTGAGATGTTGGTAATCGTGGCGTGAACCACCTTGTAGTTGTCTGTAGGGACTCTGAGTCGAAGGCCTATTTTAGGTTCAATGCCCTCAGGGAATTCATCCCTGTCAATGACCTCTAACAGGCCTTCATCGCGTTCGCCGTAGCCCTTGTCTTTGGGCACAATGACCACTCTGGATTCGCCCGGGCTCATGCCGACTATGGACTGCTCCAGGGCAGGGATATAGTCACCATGTCCAATGATCAGGTCAATCAAATCATGGTTGCGTGCCAAATCGAATTCACGACCATCCACCAAACGGCCATGACAGCGAATCCTCACCATGTCGCCTTGTTTTGCTTTTGCCATTGTCGATTTTCAGTTTTCAGGTTGTCGTGTCAAGCAGGCAGTTGTGAGCAGGCAAAGGTTCGAATCCAGTCCAAAAAATAGCCCCGTTGACATGTCAACAGGGCTAGGTATGGTGCTATCTTAACTGAAATCAGCCATTAGCATGGGGTAACTTTGGTGGCACAAGGACCTTTTCTTCCTTCACCGATTTCATATTCAACCTTCTGGCCATCATCAAGGGAGGCATAGCCGTCCATCTGGATTTCGGAATGGTGAACAAACAAATCCTGACCTCCCTCATCTGGGGTAATAAAGCCAAATCCCTTAGTTGAGTCGAACCATTTCACTGTACCTGTACTCACTTCTACATCTCCTTGGCCACTTGTTTAAAAAAACTGAGCCCTACTAAATAGCATCCCTCATACATTTTCGTTCATTGATTTATGTATCCGGTATATACCCTCTGAGAGATGTAAAAGGGTACATCCTATGAATCTAATAAATCGTCCTAATTTACACGATGATTTTGTGCAGGTCCAATATAATTAAGCTTGAAAACGCAAAAAATGTAGATTTATTGTGAGAGCCAGACACTTTGTATGCGATTTATGTGTGCTATAGGGGCTGTGGTTTTTCTTGCCAAGTTTAACCGTCTGGGGTTTAATAAAAATCTTTTGGGCGGCATAGAGGGTCTTGAGTGCAGAGGCCAGATTTAAGGATGTCAATGCAAAGGCTGGGTATGGCTATGAAAGGAACAATGTATGGCACTTTTATTGGGATATGATGTAGGCAGTTCTTCGATTAAAGCCACATTGATAGACGCTGACACCGGGCAGGTCGTGGGTTCAGCCACGTCTCCCAAGCAGGAAATGGAGATCATTGCTGTAAAGAGCGGGTGGGCGGAACAACATCCGGAGACCTGGTGGACACATATCAAGGCTGCAACGCAGGAGATCAAGCAGAACCACGCGTTTGATCCTGCGGATATCCAGGCCATTGGTGTTGCCTACCAAATGCACGGTCTCGTGGCGGTAGACAAGCAGGGCAGGGTGCTGCGTCCCTCCATTATCTGGTGTGACAGCCGGGCGGTTGAAATCGGTCGTGAAGCTGCCGAGGGCATTGGCGTGGACCGGTGTCTGGAGCGTCTGTTGAATCTGCCCGGTAATTTCACAGCCTCCAAGCTGAAGTGGGTCAAAACCCATGAACCCCGAATTTATGATCAGATCGACAAGATCATGCTGCCCGGCGATTACATTGCATACAAGCTGACAGGGCAGATTCTCACCACCCCTTCAGGACTGTCAGAGGGCATTCTGTGGGACTTCAACAAAAAGGGCCTGGCTGATATCCTGATGACATACTACGGCCTTGACGAGAGTTTCATTCCTGAAATCGTGCCCACGTTCTCCGAACAAGGCGAACTCACCCCTCAGGCCGCTGCAGAACTCGGTCTGGCGCCGGGCACGAGGATCGCCTACAGGGCCGGGGATCAGCCCAATAACGCGTTGTCCCTGAATGTGCTCGAACCGGGTGAAGTCGCTGCCACGGCCGGGACCTCAGGCGTGGTGTACGGCATCAGTGACAAGCGTGATTACGACAAAAAATCACGGGTGAATACCTTTGTGCATGTCAATCATACGGCAGATCTGGAACGATACGGCGTGCTCCTGTGTCTCAACGGAACCGGCATATTGAACAGTTGGCTCAAACACAATGTGGTCCAGGGTGAAGACTACGCTGAAATGAATGAGCGTGCCATGACTGTACCGATCGGTGCCGAGGGCCTGACCATTCTGCCCTTTGGCAATGGGGCGGAACGAACCCTGGAGAACCGTGACATTGGTTCGGCAGTGCACCATCTCAATTTCAATATCCATACCCAGGCCCACGTGCTCAGGGCGGCTCAGGAAGGCATTGTGTTTGCCTTGAATTACGGGTGTGACGTCATGAAGCAGGCCGGTGTCCAGACCCAGACGATCCGGGCCGGGTATGCCAATATGTTCCTCAGTCCCCTGTTCCGCCAGGCCTTTGCCAATATTACCGGGGCGGTCGTGGAATTGTACAACACGGACGGGTCACAGGGTGCGGCTCGTGGTGCAGGCATGGGGGCAGGCGTGTACGCCTCTGCCAAGGAAGCCTTTGGCGGCCTGGCGTGTCAAAAGACCGTTGAGCCGGATCCCAAAGAGCAGGAGGCGTACAAAGCCGCCTATGCCTCCTGGCTCAGCGTATTAAACCGTCAAGTGGGCGCCGTGTAGTGGCGTCTCAGGTTTCCATCGAAATGCTCGAGTCCCTGCGTCAGGTCTGTGACGCAGGGGCGAGGGTGACACAAGCCCAGATCACTGGCTGGCACCAGGCGTGGCGTGATGCTGTGTCGCCCAGCCCCTCCGATGAGGAACTGCTTGTGCTTGTCAACGAGCACGGCCAGCCTTTTTCACCCCGGCTCATGGCGCAGCGGTGGTTATGTCACCTGCTGGGACTGCGTCATCAGGCCGTTCATATCTTGCTGACATGGCACAGTCCCGGGGCCGGTCCCATGCTGGTCTGCCAGGTGCGGAGTCTGAATAAGCAGGATTTTCCAGGGCACATTGACATGTCCGTGGGAGGGCATGTCAAGGGGCAGGACGAGCTCTATGACACGGCTCTGACTGAAATGTCCCAGGAACTGGGCCTGACACCCCACGATCTGGTTCAGGCGGAATTGAGCCCTGTCGGGGGGTATGCGTGCTGCATTGAACGACCGGATCTGGCGTATTATGACCTGGAGTACAGGACCGTGTATGTGGGACAGGTCAAGGACCTGGAGCCCGTTCATTTTCACGACCGGGAAGTGGACGGCATGTACCTTTGTCCGGTGGATCAGGCCGAGGCTCTACTCCAGCAGACCATTCTACCTGTGGCCAATGGATTGAGACTGTCTCTGCCGTGCTGTCTCGCCCACTTCAAAAGGGACTAGCCGTGTACGACCTTCCAGCCACCTTTTTAAACGTCCTGTTTGTGATGCGTCACGGCCACAGTGAGGCCAATGCCCAAGGGCTCATTATCAGTTCGCTTGACCAGGGGACTGTGGCCTACGGGCTGACATCGCAGGGCCGTGCGCAGGTGGCCCGGCACGTGGAAGCCTAGAAACAACAGAACCGTTTTGACAGAGTCGGTGAGATATTCTGCTCTCCTTTTTTACGCGCCTGTGACACGGCAGTCATTGCCTCAGAGGTACTTGAATGGCCCATTGCGGCACAGATCTCGGCGCTGAAGGAACGTGACTTTGGTGATCTGGACCAACTGAACGACACCCACTATGCCCAGGTTTGGGCTCAGGATGAACGCGATCCCACGCACAGACAATGGCGTGTCGAGTCCGTGTTCCAGGTACGCGACCGAGTCCTTGGATGGCTGACCGCCCTGGCAGACCAGCACCAAGGTCAGCCCATACTGCTCATCACGCATGGTGACACCGCCTCTATTGGCCTGACGACATTACGGCACGGAGACCTCCGGCAGCATCGTGCCATCGGAACATTGTCAACGGCCCAGATTCAAACCTGCCTGGCCCGCACATAAGGCCCGATAAAACTTGTCGTTGTTTTCGTGCCGTCAATCAACACAGGTCTATCAGGTGTTTCCTTGGATGTTTCCCGGGCGTTTCATTTCATATTGAAAATTCCATTCAATGGCGCGGGCATTCTTCCGATAACGAGTCTACCCTGTGCGTTGGAGAGAACAGACTGAATCACGCGCAGGAGTCGGAAAGGATTGGAGTTAGAATATGTGCGGTATTGCAGGAATCATCGGATTGCAGTCGTCGCTGCCTCCAAATGCCATGGAGACCACGGGGCGCATGCTGAGCGTGCTGCGGCATCGCGGTCCGGATGAGTCAGGTTTGTATGTTGACTCGACCGCGGCCCTGGGGCAGGTGCGTTTGAGCATTATTGACCTGGCGGGCGGACACCAGCCCATTCATAATGAAGATCAGTCGAAATGGATCGTGTTCAATGGTGAGATATTTAACTACCGGGAACTCCGAGAGGACCTGATTCTCAGGGGACACAGATTTCAAACACAGACGGACACGGAAGTGATCGTACATCTATATGAGCAGTATGGCCCGGATTGCGTCCAGCATCTCAACGGCCAGTTTGCATTTGTCATCTGGGATAGCAGGCGACGCATCGCGTTTATGGCCAGAGATCGCGTAGGGATACGGCCCCTGCATTACACGATTCATCAGGGGCGTCTGATCTTCGCCTCAGAGATCAAATCCATATTGACGGACGGGTCAGTACCGCGTCGGCCGGATCCCATCGCATTGGACCAGATCTTTACATTCTGGGCCCCCTTGACGCCTCGGACTGCATTTGAAGGTATCTCGGAATTGCCGCCAGGGCATACGCTGACCTGTCGACCGGGACAGTCTCCGGAGATTCGTCGATATTGGCAAATTCCTCTATGTGAACCTCAAAATTGCATGACAGGCTCCGTGGAGGACCTTTGTGAGCAGATGCGCGACCTTCTGACAGATGCCGTGCGATTGCGGTTAAGGGCCGATGTGCCGGTGGGCACGTATCTCAGTGGTGGTCTGGACAGTTCGATTCTCACATCCATGGTGGTCAAGCAATTCAACAACCGGGTGCGCACCTTTGGTCTTCGGTTTGAAGAATCTGAATTTGACGAAACGCCGTATCAAAGCCAGATGGTGGCGGCCTTGCAGTGTCACCATAGTGAAATCCTGGTGTCCAATGATAAGATTGGCAGTCGTTTTCAAGAGGCCATATGGCATATTGAAAAGCCGATGCTCAGGACATCACCCATCCCATTGATGTTCCTGTCCGGTCTGGTGCATGACCAGGGATTCAAGGTCGTGTTGTCCGGCGAAGGTGCCGATGAAGTGTTTGGTGGTTACAATATATTCCGCGAAGCCAAGATACGTCGATATTGGGCCAAGTCACCCGGTTCGTCCAGGCGAGCCTCTCTCATTGGGAGACTCTATCCCTACATCTTTACCGATACCCGCTCCAGACAGACCGTCCAGTCATTCTTTACCAGAGGTCTTGGGGAGGTGGATAATCCTCTGTATTCGCATCTGTTGCGCTGGGACAATACGCGCCGTTTGAGACAGTTCTTCTCAGACGATCTTTTGTCACAGATTGGGTCGTACGATCCCTATGCCGATTTGACCTCTCAACTTCCGGACACGTTTTATCATACCCACGATCTGTCCAAGGCGCAGTATCTTGAAATGACGGTTTTTATGAGTCAGTACCTCCTGTCCAGTCAAGGCGATCGCATGGCCATGGCCGGGTCAGTGGAGACACGGGTCCCATATCTGGACCACCGCGTGGTGGAATTCATGGCACGCGTGTCACCGCGTCACAAGATTGCGGGGCTCAGGGAAAAGGCCCTGTTAAAACGCACGTTTGCCCATTTGTTGCCCCAGAATATCTGTCGCAGGAACAAGCATCCGTTTCGCGCGCCGATCAAGCAGGGCCTGCTCAACGATACACACAGAGGGTTCGTGCGTGACATGCTGACAGGGTCAGGCCTGGCGGATGCCGGTTTATTCAATCCACAAAAAGTGACACGTCTGCTGGATCGAATGGAAAGCAGATTACATGCCAGTGAAACGGACAGCATGGCCCTGGCAGGCCTGTTGTCCACCCAGTCCGTGTACCAACAGTTTATGACCAGACCGCTTGACTGCCCCGATATGGAGGCAGGCGTCAGCCAAGTGACTGACAAAAGGCGTGGCATGCCAACGACAACTGCCTAGGAAAGCGAGAGTGCCGCATGGCCGTGACATTTGACCCTATTTTAGTGCATGAGTGGCTGAGCCGTTCGGCCCAACACCATCCTGAAAAGGAAGCCCTGGTGTGCGGTCCTGAGCGATGGACATATGGCCGCCTTGATCAGGCTGTCAGTGCCATGGCGTATGGTTTGATGCTGGCTGGTTTGCGGCGTCATGACAGGGTGGTGACCTACCTGGATAATACGTCTGAGAACGTGATCAGTCTGTATGGCACGCTCAAGGCGGGTGCTGTGGGCATCATTGCTCCAGGGACCATCAAGGCGCCAAAACTACAATACATCCTCGAGGATTCGGACGCCCGATTTTTGATCTGTGACGTGACCAAGGCCCGTGAGGTCTGTTGTGTACTCGAAAAAGAGGCATTGGATCTTCAGGTGATCTGGGTGGGTGATCCCAAGCGAATCCCTGGATTAGAAGGGTTTTATGCACAAACCTGGGCCGATATGATGGCCTGTGCGGACTCTGTGGATCTCGATACCGTGACCTATCCCCGAATGATCGACGTGGATCTGGCCCTGTTAATCTACACCTCCGGTTCCACGGGCAGTCCCAAGGGGGTCATGTCCACGCACCATAACGTGATCAGTGCTGCGCGGAGCATTATTCAGTATCTGGAAAACGATGAAAACGATCGTATTCTCAATGTGCTGCCCTTGTCATTTGACTATGGTCTGTATCAGATTATCATGACTTTTATGTTTGGCGGCACCATGTTTCTGGAACGGTCCTTCCTTTACCTGCACGCGATTCTTGAAAAGATTGACAAGGAACGGATCACGGGCTTCCCCATTCAGCCGACCATCACGGCCATGCTTCTGCGACTGGAACACCTGGGGCAATATGACTTGCGTTCGGTCCGCTACATGACCAATACCGGGGCAGCCCTGCCTCTGGAACACATTCAGGCCCTGAGATCGCTCTTTCCCTGGATCAGTCTGTATTCCATGTTCGGTCTGACGGAGTGCAAACGTGTGGGCTACCTGCCTCCCGAATTTCTGGACTCGCATCCCGATTCCGTGGGACAGGCCATGCCCAACTGTGAGGTGGCCGTGGTCGATGAAAACGGTCAGCCTGTGCCTCCCGGACAGATCGGCCAGTTGACGGTACGCGGCTCCAATGTGATGCAGGGGTATTGGCATGACGCTGTGTTGACGGAAAGGGCCTATCTGCCCGGTGACTATCCTGCTGATCGGACGCTGTTCTCAGGGGATTATTTCCACCAGGACGAACAGGGACTCCTGTATTTTGAAGGCCGAAGGGATGACATGATCAAGAGTCGCGGTGAACGTATCAATACCCTGGAAGTGGAGAAGATGCTGCTGACGATCCCTTCCATAACGGAAGCGGCTGTGGTGGGTGTGCCGGACGATCTGCTGGGCTATGTGATATGGGCCTTTGTGGTGCAAGCCGGTGACATGTCCCTGGATTCGCATCAGGTGATTCATGAATGCACCCGGATCATGGAGCCCGCGTCACTGCCCAGGCAGGTGACCACCCTGAGGACATTGCCCAGGAATTCCAATGGAAAAATTGACAAGAACGAATTAAAGAGGATCGCAGGTGAACTGTACAAACCACTTGTCACTGGCCCTGCTTGAACTCAAGGCATAGAGTTCGTATAGATCATAGCGCATGATCCTTCTTCATTGAACTCGATCCGGTTTGGGTGGAAAAAGGGATTGGATGGTGGTTCCTGATTGGCAATACTCAAACCTCTAAGTATGGAGGTTTGAGTATTTTTTTGTTTCATGGACGCCAACAATCTCTCATGCCTCTGGGACGTCCCAAAATACTCAGTGTGACGCTTGGGCGGCAGGTGTGATATCGGGCCCATTCAAATAGAACATGATTGTCCTGCAGCACACAGTCTATTTCATCGCCCAGACCGATACATTATTTGGAACCCGGTGGAACTTTTCTCATGCCGGGCTGTCTCAAGTGATATGACATGTTTGTGCCGCACTTGCCACGATCACGGAGGTTGTGCAAATGACTGACATGAACGGCCATGCAGAAGGAGTGGTTGGAAATAAGGGAGAGGGACCATGGGTGGGTCACATTGTGAGCCGTCTCACAAGGGCACCTGAACACCCAGGAAGAGAAGAAGAGGAGAACCCCAATGCACAACGCAAAGACCTTGTCGCAAGCTATGCTTGGACTGGATGTCGATCAGGAAATTCAGAGTATTTGTGAGACACTGCGCCAGCAGGTAGGTCGTACATTTAGGAAACGCGGTGTGGTGGTGGCCCTGTCTGGCGGTATCGACAGCAGTCTGGTCGCGGCCCTGTGCGTCAAGGCGTTTGGCACTCAAAGAGTCTTTGGACTGCTCATGCCTGAGCGGGATTCCGCCAGCAATACACTGGACCTCAGCCGCCACATGGCCGAACATCTTGGTATTCATTATGAGGTGGAGGAAATTACCCCGATTCTGGAATCCGTGGGGTGTTATGCACGCCGGGATGAAGCCATTGCCAGTGTGATCCCTGAGTATACGTCTGACTATAAATGCAAGATCGTGCGCCCCCAGGTGAGTGAAAACAGCATGGTCAAGGTCTTCTCTGTGGTGGTTGAGTCACCCGAAGGTGTGCAGAGCAGCGCGAGATTGACGGCGTCTGCGTATCTGCAGATTGTCGCTGCCACGAATTTCAAGCAGCGCGTGCGAAAAATGCTGGAGTACTACCACGCAGACAGACTCAACTATGCAGTGACAGGCACGCCCAATCGCCAGGAATATGACCAGGGATTCTTTGTCAGGCTCGGGGATGGGGCCGCAGATGTCAAACCCATTGCCCATCTTTACAAGACCCAGGTTTATCAACTGGCCAGACATTTGGGTGTGCCTGAAGCCATTTGTATGCGTCCACCCACCACAGATACCTATTCCATGGAACAGGACCAGGACGAGTTTTATTTTTCAGTTTCCTATAAAAAACTCGACGTGTGCCTGTATGGCCTCAACCACAATCTGCCCATTGAAGAGGTGGCTCAGGCCGTGGATATGAGTGTTCCGCAGGCCCAGCAGGTCTATCAGGAGATCAAAAGCAAACGCAGGGCGACTGCCTACATGCATTTGTCACCCATGACGGCCCGGGAAATCCATGAGATTCGGCATTAAAGTGTTGGGCCAAGCAGACGTGTCACGAAAACACTACAGGGCCCTGCGAGGCGGGGTCACACGCGAGAGCAGGTCATGCTTGAGCATCCAGGCCAGCATGTACTGGATTTTCCAGTGGGGTAGTGAGGGAATGCCGTGGAGCGTTTGGAGCGTTACAGGTTCCACAGCGGCCTTGACCAGGCTGATGACAGTCGGCCAATCCACGGCGTCTGCCATGCCTGACAGCAGGGGGTAGTGATGTTGGGTGTGGACCAGCATGGTACTGAAATCCGTGGCCTTGACCTGCGTGTCCGGTGTGAGACAATCTGTGACATAGTGGCCAAAGGTGTCAAAGACTCGCATGGCCATGGGATCCGGATGGGGCGCCACTGGTATGAAGTTGGCTTTCAGGTCGTGCCAGAGGACCTCAAGGCGTTTGATGATCGACGCGTGGGTGTAGTGAGTTTCAAAACGCTGCCGGGCAGCCTGGCCCATGCGCTCACGCTGACCCGCGTCGGAAAACAACCGGTCGAGCCCCCGAGTCAGGGCCGGAATATCGATGGCGGTCTGCTGGGCCACAAGCCTGTGAAGTGTTCGATCGTCCACCAGGGGCCGAACCGTGTGCAAGATCTCAATCGGCGTCCAATAGGTCGGGATACGAATGCTTGAGTGTTCGTCACAGAGTTCCCGGTATCCGTTAAAGTCCGAGACCAGCAGCGGCAGGCCTGCCTGCATGGCCTCGACCAGTGTCAGGCCGAAGGTCTCCTGGACATTGTCAGCGAGTGACACAAAAAAGTCTGCGGCGCTGAATAGATCCGATTTCGTGCTTTCCGACGGGTCCGTCACAAAGGTCACGTGGTCCGCGAGTCCCATCGCCCGGGTCCAGGCCCTCGTCATGTCCAGATACGAGGGTTCGTGCAGGGCACCTGCCAGCACGAGTCGTCTGGAAGGGTCTGCCTGAATCACGGGCTTGATCGCCTGGAGCAGAGGGAACAGGTCCATCTTGTCAAACTCGGAGAATCGCCCAAAGCACAGCGCGATCGTCTCCTGCCTATTCAAACCCAGTCGCTGACGGGCTTCAGTCCTGGTGGTGAATTGAATGCCCTGATCAATGCCCAGGGGGACGATTTCCAGTCTGGGCCGGGTGACAGGCAGGTTCATGTGAGAGGCCAGGGAGGTCAGGCTGTTTTGAACCACCTGCCTGCCGCATTGGGAGGAGCAGAGGATCGCGTCATGGGATGTGACGCCGCAGTGGAGCATCTCCAGGTATGCCGCCATATGGCTCTGGTAGCTCACCGAATGGATAAAGGACGTGACAGGGACGGAGCAGTTCTGACTGTTTCTCAAACGGCACAGGGCATTGAACCATGTAATATGATCGCTCTGATGAAACACGGTGTAATCGGTTTCGCTCAGGGCCTGGGGCAGATTCAGGCGATCCTGCAGACGAATCTTGGACGCGATGCCCAACTCGCTCAGGAATGAGCCATGGTGTTCCATGAACTGGCTGCGGTGGGCTGCATTGGACAAAAAGAAGTGATATTCGTCAAAGGTGCCATGACGCATCAGCGCCCTGAAGAAGTAGTAGTTCGCCATGTTGCGACCCACGCACGCCAGTCCGGCCCCGGGTGGAACATAATCGTCCAGACTGGCCCAAATCCTTTTCTTCAATGTCATGACAAGCACCTTCCTTGAGAAATAATTCCAATTGTCAATATTAACAGGGCCGTTTATACTAAACCAATCCTAAAATGAACATTCAGACAAAAAATGGGCGTATAGCCTGTTGAGTTGTGATTGATCCAGTAAGGTTATTTTTTAGAAATGGAGTGCAATATGAAACCATGGATTCCTGTTTTGAGTGTATTGATGATGCTTGTAGTGGCAGGGTGCGGGCCCAAGAAGAGTCTGACCCTGGAGGAACGCCGCCAGGTGGTGTTGGATATGGAAAAGGAGACGCTGGCCAGGCTCTATAAAGAATCCCCGGAGGCCAAGGACAAGATAGCCAACAGTCCTGGCTATGGTGTGTTCACAAATGCCAATGTCAATGTCATTTTTGTGGCTGCTGGCGGAGGCTATGGTGTGGTGGTGGATAATGCCACAGACGCACGCACGTACATGAAGATGGCTGAAGGCGGTGTGGGGCTCGGGCTGGGCGCCAAGGACTACAGGCAGATCATGATTTACAAGACCAAAGCTGCCATGACCAAGTTCATTGAAAGTGGTTGGGGTGTGGGAGCCAATGCCGACGCTGCAGCCAAAACGTCCGGTGGCGGAGCTGAAGCCAGTGCCGAAGGGGACCTGAGCAGTGAGATTGAAGTGTACTCCATGACAGAAGCCGGGCTTGCCCTACAGGCCACAGTCAAGGGCACCAAATACTGGAAGGACGACAGTTTGAACTAGTGTTGACAAAGCACTAGAAGGCAGGGGTTTCGCATGGACGTTGAAATACTCGCGCGTTTGCAGTTTGCCTTTACCATTGCCTTTCACTACATCTATCCGCCTTTGAGTATCGGCTTGGGCGTGGTCCTTGTGGTCATGGAGGCCATGTACCTCAGGACCGGAAATCCCCTGTACGAGCAAATGGCCAGGTTCTGGGTGCGGGTCTTTGCCCTGACCTTTTCCATTGGGGTGGCCACGGGTATTGTCATGGAGTTCGAGTTTGGCACCAACTGGGCCTCGTATTCCAGGTATGTGGGGGACGTGTTTGGCAGTGCGTTGGCAGCAGAGGGGGTGTTCGCCTTCTTTCTGGAGTCCGGTTTTCTGGCGGTCCTGGTGTTTGGCTGGGACAGGGTAAAGCCGCGGACTCATTTCTTCGCCACCTGCATGGTGGCGCTCGGCGCGATGTTCAGTGCGGTCTGGATTGTGGTGGCCAATTCCTGGCAGCAGACCCCGGCCGGCTATCACCTGGTGGGTGAAGGGGCCAGTATGCGGGCCGAGATCACGGATTTCTGGGCCGTGGTGTTTAACCCCTCGTCTGTCGAACGACTGCTGCATGTCTTGTCCGGGGCCTGGCTGTCCGGGGCCTTTCTGGTGATCAGTGTCAGCGCCTACTATCTGCTGAAAAAAAGGCATCTGGAGTTTGCCAGGCATTCGTTCAGGATTGCTCTGGTTGTGGCTTGTGTGGCTTCATGCTTTCAATTGCTGACTGGACATCACAGCGCAGTCGGTGTCAGCAAAAATCAACCTGCCAAACTGGCTGCCATGGAGGCGGTATTCAACGATCAGACCCATGCACCGCTGTATCTTTTCGGTTGGGTCAATGAAGAGCACCAGCGTGTGAATCTGGGTGTGGCTGTGCCATCCATGTTGAGTCTTCTGATCAGCGGCGATCCCAACCAGCATGTCACAGGGCTCAACTCATTTCCCGAGGATGAACGACCGCCCGTCAACATGGTGTTCCAGGCCTACCACCTCATGGTCATGATTGGCTTTGGACTGATCGGGCTCAGTCTGCTCGGCGTCTTTTTCTGGTGGCGGGGGACGCTGTTCAGAAAGACGTGGCTGCTGATCCTGTTTGTTGCGTCCGTGCTCGGTCCTCAGATTGCCAATCAGGTGGGATGGATCACGGCAGAGGTCGGCAGGCAACCCTGGATCGTATACGGCCTGCTCAAGACTTCGGATGGCTTGTCCAAGGCCGTAAGTGCCGGACAGGTGGGTTTCTCGCTCATCCTATTCACGATCATCTATCTTTTTCTGTTCGTGCTGTTTTTGTACCTTTTGAATGAAAAAATCAAGCATGGGCCGGAGGATTCTGAGTCCATGGGGACGGAGTTTGAACACACAAAATCTGTGTTCAAGCGTTGACAGTCGACAGTGTTGCGTGTCAGGTTTTCAGTGCTGAGTCGTTGAAGGTATGCCAATAACGGTGATCCCAGAAATGGAGTGATCATGGAATTGAGTTTTGATCTGAACACCCTCTGGTTTTTTCTGGTGGGCATCCTGTTGACCGGGTATGCCATCCTGGACGGGTTTGATCTGGGTATTGGCATGCTGCACCTGATGGTGAAGGGTGATACTGAACGCCGTATCATGATCAATGCGATCGGGCCCGTGTGGGATGGCAATGAAGTGTGGCTGGTGACTGGCGGCGGCGCGTTGTTCGCGGCGTTTCCCGACGTGTATGCCACCGTATTTTCCGGCTTCTATACGGCCTTTATGCTGCTGTTGTTTACGTTGATATTTCGGGCAGTGGCCATTGAATTTCGAAGCAAGCGCCCCATGGCCTGGTGGCGGAGCATGTGGGACCGGGCCTTTAGCCTGTCGAGTTTCCTGATTGCCTTTCTCATGGGCGTGTCTCTGGGCAATATCGTGTCCGGCGTGCCTTTGGGACCGGACAAGGAATTTGCGGGAACGACTTTGGGATTGATCACACCCTATACAGTGATGGTGGGTCTTACGACCGTGGCGCTTTTCATGATGCACGGCGCGATCTATGGCGTGATGAAGACAGAAGGGCAACTCCATGATCGGCTCAGAAACTGGGTCAATCGGACGATTATCTTCTTTGTGATCTGTTATGCCACCACGACCATGGCCACCCTGATTTATCATACGCACATGATCAGCCATTTCAAGCAGGCACCGTGGTTGTTTCTGGTGGCTGTGATGAATATGCTGGCTGTGGCAAATATCCCTCGTGAAATCACCCGGGGCAGGGACTTTCAGGCCTTTTTATCGTCGTGTGCGGCGATTGCAGCCATGCTGTTTTTGTTTGGCATGGGGGTGTTCCCCAATGTCGTGATTTCCAATCCCAGTCCCGAGTATTCCCTGACCATCTATAATGCGGCCAGTTCGGCCAAGACCTTGAAAATCATGGCGACCATTGCAGCTATAGGCATTCCCTTTGTCCTGGCCTATACGCTGTGCATCTACTGGATATTTAGGGGTAAGGTCAAACTTGATGCCATGAGCTATTGAAATCATGAATGATCCGGGTTAGGGACATGGACTGGGGCGATTGTCCAAATAGCGCGCCACGATCTGACGAATGGAGTCAAATCCAAACAGGGTGAGATCCATGTTCTCTGGCGCCACCCAAAGAGAGTGCTGCACGTCATCAGCCGCTTGTATTCTTTCCGGATGCTCGACAGTGCAGGCAAATGCCAGGTCTGTGGTTTGGTAGGTGATGCCTTTATAGTGATAAAGGAGGTTCGAAGCTGAGCCCAGGTATTTCAGGTCTTGAATCGCCACACCGAGTTCCTCCTGGGCCTCTCGAATCATGGCCTGTTCTGCGGTTTCACCGGGATCTACAAAACCGCCTGGAAGATCCCATGCGCCTTGCTTCGGATCATGGGCACGGATTGTGACCAGGATCTCGCCTTGAGGGTTGAGAATGAGTGCGCACACGGCAGTACCAGGATTGAAATACAGTTCCAGATCGCAGGCCGGGCACTGAACATGTTTGGCAGTGTGGAGCAGACCGCGGGTGCCGCAGGCCGGGCAATAGGTGAGTTGGGGATTAAGCATGGGATTCCAATTCTTGGCACGGTGTGATCAGCCCATGGGCGTGATGGGGTTTGAGTCTGACTGTCACCAGATCGTTTTTCTTGTATTTATTTTCAGGCTGAGGCAAGACCACCTTGAAGTAACGTTCGCTGAGACCACTACACTGGAATGGCTGAACTTCTTCAATCAGGACTGTGGTCGGTTCATTGAGAAACCGTTGCCTGTACTGCTCAGCCAGTTCGATATCCAGTTGCCGCAGTCGATCCGATCGTTCCCGTATCACAGGACCCGGTATTGGGTGGGGCATTTTCGCGGCAGCAGTGCCTTTGCGTGCTGAAAAGGCAAATACATGCATCTTGGAAAAGCCCGTCTGTGTGGCCAGATCCACGGTGTCCTGAAATTCCCGATCTGTTTCGCCAGGGAAGCCCGCAATAATGTCGGTGGTCAGGGCAGGGCGGTCGAGCTTGTCTTTTACGGCCTCCACGACCTGTTCAAAGTCAGATCTGGAATACTGTCTGCCCATGCGCTTGAGGACCGTGTCCGATCCGGACTGGAGCGACAAGTGAATGTGAGGCATTATGTTACGATGTGAGGCCAGCACTTGTATCAGGTCCGGTGTGAGATCTCCCGGTTCCAGGGAACTGAGGCGGATGCGAGGCAGGTCCTTGACCTGAGCGAGCCGGTCCAGGAGCCGGGCCAGGCCGGGATTTGTCTGGTTGGGCCATTTGGCTCTGCGCACCGTTGTCTGGCCATAGGCCCCCAAAAAGACGCCTGTGACCACGATTTCCTTGTGTCCGTTCTCCACCAGGGCCTGAGCCTCGTCTACAATCTCCTGCACAGGTCGGCTGATCAGGTTTGGGCGCGTCTGGGGGATGATACAGTAGGCGCATCGCCCGTCGCACCCATCCTGAACCTTGAGAAAGGCCCGGGTGTGTCCTTGAAAACGTGTCAGTGGGGGGAGACTTTTACAAGTTTTACAGCCAGGGTTGATTTTTTTCGGAGATTCTGTTTTAATGACGGTGCTCTGCATGGATAGGGTGTCATCAGAGTGCTGGGTGGAGGTTGCACTGCCAAGTCGGTGCGTCAATTCAGCGGCAAGGTCCTGACGGTCTTGGACAAAATGGACATTCTCGCCGATTTCTGTCAGTCCGGGATCTTGTGTTACAGGTAAACACCCGCAGACTATGATGGTACACTGCGGCCATAGGCGTTGAATTTTACGGACAAAATGTCTGCTTTTGGCAGAGGCCGTGGACGTCACACCGCATGTATTAACAATGGCCAGATCAGGATTTTCCTGTGAATCAGCCTGGCTAAGGCCATGTTGCTGTAAAAATTGCCTAATTTGCTGGCTTTCGTATTGATTGACTTTGCAGCCAAGGGTACTTATGGAAAATGTTTTCATAATGTGCTATAATCTTATACTTGTTGAGCCTGATTGACAAGGCTGGTAGACATTAGTCCGTTCATTATGGCGGGAGGTTACTATAAATGGCATCAATATCTGATGCGGTTTGGGCCATTGACCTTGGAAATAGTTCATTAAAGGCCATGAAACTGGCACTGGTGGGGGACACCCCGCAAGTGGTGGCGTTTGACACGATTCAGCATGCTAAAGTCCTTTCTGGTAAAGGCGTTAGCGAACTGGAACGGCAGGAACTGATTGCCATGAGTATGCGTCAGTTCGTTCAACGCAACGAGGTTGGGTACGACGATGTCATTGTGTCCGTGCCCAGTCAAAACAGTTTTGCGCGCTTTGTGAATTTGCCTCCGGTTGACCCCAAAAAAATCCCGGAAATTGTGGGTTTTGAAGCGGCTCAGCAGATTCCGTTTGACATGAGTGAGGTCCAGTGGGACTGGCAACTCATGACTGACGAGGATGCAACTGAAAAACGCGTGGGCCTTTTTGCCATAAAAAATGAAATTGTCAATGCTGAACTGGAGCATTTTGAGCATGAGGATTTGTCTGTCACTCATGTGCAGATGTCGCCCATGGCATTGTACAACTATATCCTCTACGATCGACCTGATCTTCTTAAATCGGACAATCGACCCGTGGTGGTGCTCAACATTGGCGCTCAAAGCACGGACCTGGTGGTCTGTACACCCTCGGGCGTGTGGCAGCGGTGTATCATGCTGGGCGGCAATGCCTTTACCAAGGCCATTGCCGATGCCTTTAAAATCCCATTTGAAAAGGCTGAAAAGCTCAAACGCACGGCCCCTGTGAGCAAATATGCACGTCAGATCTTCCAGGCCATGCGTCCTGTGTTTACAGATCTGGCCAGTGAAGTTCAGAAGTCCCTCGGCTTTTACAGCAGTGCAAATCCCAATTCCCAATATGCTCGCATTATCGCCATGGGCGGCGGGACTCAGCTTCGAGGATTGCTGAAGTATCTGCAGCAGTCCCTTCAGATCCCTGTGGAACGGCCGGACATGTTTAAACGCCTGTCATTGATGCAGGGTGTGTCCGCCGCAAAATTCCATGACAGTGTGGCCGGTTTTGGCGTGGTCTACGGTCTGGCGCTGCAGGTGCTTGGATTTGGCCGTATTCAAAGCAATCTACTGCCCAAGAGTATTGCAAGATCCCAGGCCTGGGCCATGAAGATTCGCATGTTTATGGTGGCCGCGTGTTTCCTGCTGCTGGTGTCTCTGATGGGGCTGGGCCGCGTGGTTGTGAATAACATGGCCTATGCCAGCAAGGCGGATGTGCGTCAGCGAATCACTGCCACAATAAGCCAGGCCGATTCTGCGCAGGACAACCTGGCTTCAGAAGAGGGCAAGGGCACGCAGAATATCGAGGAAATGAAGAAGATTATTGCCTTGTTCAAGTACCGCGATACGATCCCCTGGGTTCAGCAGACCATTCTGGAAGCCATGCCCAATGCCAGGAATAATCCCGCTCAGAAGGCCCTTTATGAGTCATTTGAGGTGGGTGATGCGGAGGCTGTGATGCAGACACCCAGACGGGATCGAAAGCAGTTGTTCGTGACCCGTATGCAGGTGTCTTATGCGGAGGATCTGGCGATTGCCAGTCTGGACATGATCAATCTGGGCCAGGGCCCTGCCAGCACAGAGGCCGATGGCACGGGCATGCCACAGTTGAACGACCCGCGTAGTCTTTACGGACGGAGCAGCATGATGATGATGCCGACCGACCCAGGGGCTGTGGCAGAACCAGGTTTTGTGGTGGTGATTGAAGGGTACAGCCCGTATCAGGACATTGGCCAGCTCCTGGATCCTTCCGGTGTGAATGATCGGCCTGATCAATGGGGATTTGTGACGCGTCTGACGCACTTGAGCGGCAACGCTGCGCCGGATGATCCCAATGATCCGAATCTGCCCCTGGTCTTGTATAAAAAGGAAACCGACGTTCATTTTGTGTTGACCAAAGGACCTGTGAGTTCTTCAGACCAGACCATGCCGTACGGTATAGGTGTACCGGAGAAAGAGGATGCTGACTTGATGCCGACTGGAACTGATCAGTCCGCAACTCTGGTCGATCCCTTGACCAAAGAGGTCATCAGCTCGTTCCCCATGAAGGATGATATGGGCAAGGAGATAAGAGAACGGTTGTCTGGCAAACCCCGGATGGTGATCAATGACAACTGGTTTGTGCTGAAGTTTAAATTGAAATGGAATGATGCCCCTGAAGTGGAGGGTGCCGCAGATCCTGCGAATTCATTGATGGGCGGCTACCCACCCATGTAGGATTGGTTTTGTTGTTGTATGATGGAATATCAAGTCTAGTTATCTCGGTGTAATATAATGGATATTAAGAAACCTGATCTCAGTGTGATTTTAGAAAAACTTGGCTTTCTGAGGAATAATCTGGCACTGCTCGTGCCCATCGTTCTGGTGGTGGTGGCCGGGTTACTGTTCATTCCCACCACACTGTTCAGTCGTAGTCTGGATAAAAAGATACAGTCCGAGTCTGTCAGTAAAGGTGACAGACTTGACCGGCTGATGCAAAATGGCGTGGTCGCTGAGGATCAGTATTTGACTGTCAAACAGGAGCTGGAGGGTAATGCTCAAGATGCCAATGAGATGAAACGCCTCAACAAAGAGTGTGTAGAGCGGAGCCTGTTGAGTTATCGTATTTTTCCCAAACCCAAGGACATGGCGTCTCAGAAGTATGAAGATTTTGCGAACGCTTTTTGCGGGGGTATTCTTGACATGATTCGAGGGAGTAAGGGCACTGTGCCCCCGACCCCCGAAGATTTGGGGATGGATGCCGGCATGATGGGACTCGGTGCCGGAGGCAGTGGCGGCATGGGGAGAAACCTCTACGGCCGCGGGGCTGAAGGGATGATGGGACGAGGCGGCATGACGGGACGTGACACCATGATGCGTGGAGGTGCCGGCGTGGGGGTCGGCGCCATGGAGGATTTTGCCAAACAGGCTCGAGACATTCAAGATGCGGTTTGCTCGGACAAGGCCCTGTCCGGTGCAGTCTACATCACACCTGCGGACATTTCGGGGTATGATTTCTGGTCCACCTATGTGTACAATACAGGGCGTGATGAGGCAATCAAGACCTGTTGGATCTGGCAGCATGGCTATTGGATCGTAGAGGATGTATTTCAAACCCTGGCTCAGTGTAATCAAGGATCTGACACCGTGTTTTCTTCTCCAGTGAAGCGTTTGGTCAGTCTGAAGTATGAGCAGGACCTCAGTCTTGATATGGCAGGGGGACGCGGCATGGGCCGGGGCATGGACATGGGATATCCCATGCGTTCGATGGGGGGTGGTTTTCAGAATCAGAATATGCCTAAATTTGTCAAGACAGGGTCTCAATCGCTGGCC
Source organism: Phycisphaerae bacterium (assembly GCA_021736645.1). GTDB lineage: Bacteria > Planctomycetota > Phycisphaerae > Sedimentisphaerales > Anaerobacaceae > JAIPFM01. The sequence goes on from JAIPFM010000033.1 coordinate 24,073, forward strand.
ACACCTCCTACGGCTCGCTATACCAATGACGAGTACAACATCATCCATTTCAATGTGTCCGTGGTGGTGGAAGCGTCCTATCAGGTCGAGTTCATGAAGGCTTTGTGCAGCGAAAAAAAGCATACGTTTACCGGATTTGATGGAGACCAGCCTGAGCAGACATTCAAGCACAATCAAATCACCATTCTGGCCATCCAGACCAAGCCTGTGGTCAGAAAGGACATGACACATATTTTCTATCGCTATGGTGAAGATGCTGTGGTGGAGTTGAGTCTAACCTGTGAGTACCTTCTCCCCAAGGCAGGCTATGCTGACCTGGTACCAGAGGTTTTAAAAGAAAGTACAGAAGAAACGCTGCTCTAGCTGTAACCGGATGTGGGCTGAATAAACACATGATTCAGGATTGAATATGCAAAATATACTAGCAAAGTTGGGTGACCTTTTCGAAGCGCATGTGGAAAAAATCGTGCTCGCCGTGGCAGGCATCATAGGCTTGTGGCTGCTCATGGTCTTTGTGGTGATGAACCCCAATGTGGTCACGTATGACGATATGTCTTTTTCACCTGGCAGTATTGATGAGCATATTTATACGAAAAAAGCCAAGATTGTACGGGACCAGTTGGCTCAATCTGCCAACGCGGCAGACAACGCGTATCAGTCGATTCTGAGTGAGCCCCTTGATGTCAATGCCCCGGTGTTAGAGGATTTTACCCGGCCATTGCCACATGGCTTTGAAGGTCTGTTTGCCTGTTCCATTTCGAATATTGATTCTCACATCGTGACTGCAGTGCCAGCGTATCGTTCAGGTCGAAAATCCGACGAACGCCAGTATGCGCTGCCCTATGTGGGCCGAGTGTCACAGGTGCTGGCCGAGCATATTCGGGCTGCGGCCTATAAACCCAGTGAACCGATCACTGCCGAGCAGACGTATCAATCAGTGACCCACGAAGTCAATGATGTGGATCTGGTGACAGTCCAGGCTCGGTTTGACGTGGCGTCTCTGCGGGCTCGCTTTTTTGAAAGTTTTGCCGGGGGAAGTCTGCCCCCAGCCTGGCAGGATCAAGCCATGGGTAAACCGGTGTTTGCAGCAGTCGACCTGCAAAGACAAGCCCGGCAACCGGACGGAACATGGGGGCCATGGGAAGAGGTGCCTCGCATTGACACCCTGCCTCAAAATGAAACCTACGCGGTCATTGAAAAGGCCAGTGATTTGCCTGCGGGCGGTGTGCGCGTGCGCATGATTCGTTTGAATGAAGAGACCGTTCGAACCAATATCCTTCAGCCGCCTGCCTATGAAATTGCGTCCACCTATGAAGAATGGCTGCCGCCGGAGCTTCATGGCAAATATCAAATCGAGCGTCAAAAAGAAGAGTTACAGAAGCGGCGAGAGGAACGGGAAGCAGAAAAAAGCACGCAGCAGGATACCGGCAATTCTCGCAGTCGTGCACGCGGTGGTGCACGCGGTGGTGTGAACACCCAGCAGGGCACAGGGCGAAATCTCGGGGGCGGTGCATACGGGCCTGACTCTGGGGCACGTCGCGGCAGCCGTCGCGGGAGCGGTGCGGCAGGAAATGATCGCAATGCCATGATGCCGGGGCGAACCGGGGCACCCAATGATCGAAACACCCGGCGCAACGCACGAGGCGCCACACGGGGTGCCCAGGATCTGTATGGCATGGGTGATCTCGGACGCGGCGGTATGCTCACCCAGGCCAGTCCTCTGGATGAGGTATTTGATGACTTTGAAGAGATTCGTTTGAGCCCCTTGAATGAGTTTTTCCGCTTGGATGAAGTTGTGTTTTGGGCCCATGATGATTCTGCCGAGCCGGGAAAGACCTATCAGTACCGTATTCGGCTGGGCGTGCTGAATCCTGTGGCAGGTCTGGGTCAGGTGGTGCAGAAGGATATCGCCTTTAAGGACCAAGTGATACTCTGGAGTGACTTCTCTGAGGTCACCAAACCCGTGGAAATTCCAAACCGTTTGTATTTCTTTGCCACCCAATTCCAGGACGTGTCAAACTCGGTGTCCGTGGAGGTGGCGAAATTTGACAAGGGGTATTGGCGGAGTGAGATATTTTCAGTAAAACCGGGTGAAGCCATTGGACGTTTGGTGGAGATCGAGCCTGAAGAAAATGCAGATGAACTCCTGGCAGGTTCGCGACAGATGTATGTCGGTATGCTCGCGCCTGAGCCTGATATGGTTGATTTTTCAACAGGTGTCGTGTTTGTGGCTGCTGAGAAAATCAACAAATGGGTGGGGGGTAAGAACCTGCGTGCTCAGGTGTCATTTGACATGCTTTACAGTGACGATGGGATGGAAATCCAGCATTTGGCCATTGGCTCAAAGAATTGGCCGGAATCCCTGTCATTGGCATACGGCAACATCAAGAAGCTGCAGAAGGAACCGATCGAGGAGTATCGCGCCTTTGGCAGTTCACGCGCGTCCTCCAACGCAATGGGTATGGGCGGGGGACGCGGGGCAATGGGTATGGGCAGAGACCCGTATGGCCGTTGATGGCCTGCCGCCACATTCAAAATTAGAGGTTGCAAGCGTCTGAGTCTGCTCCTACAATATTTGTTTTGGCTGATTTCGCCAACGTTTCATTTCGGCGCAAGTCAGATGGTTAAGAAACAAGGTATTGGATGACCATGAGCACTAAAGACGTGGAAAAAACGCCCCAGGTGAGTGCCAAGTCTTTTATGGCAGTGGGTCCCACGCTCCATTACAGTCATGAAAATGTATTGATCTTCTGGTTTCTGGCAGTCATCGTGTTTGCGCTGACCTGCCTGTTCTGGTCAAAAATCGCCACAGGATCTTTTGCCGCGTTTGATGCAGCGGGCGTGGCGGTGGTCGATACATGGTATCTGGACCGCTTTGTCCTGTCCGGCATCAGCATCTATGAGTATCCCTGGCAAATCCTGGTGCTGGGGTTTTTAATGGGTGTCATCGGCATTGCGCCGGTGCTGGTGTCGCAGCTCCTGAGCTTCAGTCACTCTCTGCCGTTTCTCCTGAGTATCCTGTTTCTGGCCAACCTGCCGGGCTTCGCATTGGTGCTGTTTATCAGTTGCGTGGGCGTGGCCTGCAGGCCCCTTCGGTTCAGATCCCGTATCATTTCTGTGGCCCTGTGCATGGCACCCCAACTTATTTATTGGGGTTATTTTGGAGGCGCGAGAGACTATGAGGCATTGCTGTGGGGCGTGTCTTTTGCCCCCTGGGTGTGTGCCTGGCTGGTGGGATTTACGATTGCAGGGATTGTCCTGGCGATCGGGCATTTCACTCGGTACAAACCAGGTCTGATCTGGATTGTCACAGGCCTGTTTTTGGGCTTTGCTGTGGGCGTCTTTCAAGCCAAGATTGGATTCAATGAACTGGCGTATCAATTGTACGTGGCCAAGAACAATCCAGAAGAAGTGTCTCAGTTTCATGATCACAATATCAAAGACGATTTTGACACTGTGCTTGAAAATCCCAAGGTCAAGGAATACCTGGACAATTTCTTTTATCCGCCTGAGCCGATTGCCCTGCGTGCGGCTGTCAAACAGGAGATGGTCATCCAACTGGGTTATGAGCGGTGGCCCGAATGGTTTGTGGCCTCCGGCATCCCTGAGCATCTGGATTTTTTGACCAAGCGTTATTGGCTCAATCAACAGTACAATCTGTTTATCGATCCCCAGAAATCCTGGTGGATGCCTGACTTCATGCACAGGGAATTACTCCGGCGACGCATGTCCAGCAAGCGCATGGCAGTGGCACTCTACTACAAAGGTCTGCTCTCTGAATACAGTCCGGACGTGACATGGCTCAAGGAAAAGGAAGTCCTGCATTTCTATTCAGACTATCCTTTGGAACGTTCCAGGCCGATCTGGTATCGCTTGTTTACGCAGTTTCCCGATCAGGGCGAGTCTCTGGAGGCCCGTTGGCGCATTGCCATGCACTGGGCAGGGCAGGGCCGTTTTGAGGAGGCCACCAGGCTGCTGAATGAGAGTAAGGCGATGTTGGCTGCCCTGATGACACAGGCCAATGCCACCCAGCAACAGGATGGTGCCACCGGCTCTTTCAGACCCCCGGCTCAAACCATCATGACCAAGGTCAAGTTTACCGAACTTCAGGCACGGCTCAATCGTCTCGTCAACCTGATTGGCCCGGAAAATAGAGGCCCTGATGTGGCCTCGCATGGTCGTTTGGCTGAGTTTCTTAAATTGAATCCCCATACGCTGGATTATCCCAGGCGTATCGATGCTTTGATGGATCTTCTGGAGCCCCAGGATTGTCTGCGAGACAATGTGGCACTGGCCAAGGTCAAGCTGATTGTTGACACCAAGACGCGTGAAGAACGGCTCGGGGCACTGCACCGGGAATATGCCAATATGGATGGCGGCATTGAGGCCTTGTTTGAATTGGGCCTTCTCAAGACAGATCTGTATAAAAACCAGACCGATCCGGAAAAAAAAGGTCCCCTGCTTCAGGATGCTGTGGGCACTCTGAAGAACTTTCTGAAGCTCTATCCGGACAGTGCCTTCAGCATACAGGTCGAGGAACTGATTGCAAGATTGCCTGCTTCGAAGCCACCTGCCAGTTGACGGTCTGGACACAGTATGCGTCAGGTTTGGGCGGCAGCCGTCGCCGGTGGAGGAGTTCATAAATGCCTGTTCATGACAAGCACGTTCTGGTACTGCACGGTCCGCTGCATCAGGTCTGGACCGAGGTCTTCAATGCGCTGGCCCATGAGGGCTGGACCCTGCATCGTTGCGACTCTGATTTGCTGCTGGTGTCACAGTTGGGGCAGGTCTCCGGTACACTGGTCCTGTGCGTAGGATCCATTGAATCCCTGTGCGCCAGACCCGGGCGGTTGCTGGGGTGGTTGAGGCACCGGGGCGTGACCTGCTGTGCCTGGGCCACGCGATCGAGTTCGTGGGAGATGATCGAACAGGTGCAGGCCATAGGTGTGCCGGTCTTTACACGCATAGAAGCTTTTAATGCCTGGGTGGGACGCCTGGAGTGCGTGCTGCCCGGACGGGCCGCTGAGTCCGGGCCTGGGACTCACACCGTGTCAGACGCAGAATTGGCCCTCTTGTTTGGAGATGAAGGGGATGCATAACACCACCGAACAGATCCTGGTGATTGGCCGGGTTCAAGACATGCTGGCAGAGGCAGATGCCCTGGACCCGCGTGTGTTTGACGGGTATGACAATGTGTTGGACGGGACCTATGCGGCATCGATCCGGACCTATCAGGCCATCCTGTTGATCAAGGCGGGACTGGATTACACCCTGGATCCTGTGGTTCGGGCGCTGCGCAGTCACAATGCTGCGCCGATTTATGTGCTGGCTGATATCGTGGATGAGCCTGAGGTTCGTGCGCTTCTAAACGGCGCTGGCGCCCCGGGCATTGACGATTATCTGACAGGGCCGGTGACCCTGTCTCAGATGCATGACATGCTCTTTCCTGAACGATTGGAGAGTGCACACCGTGATCTTGATGAGCGCACGGCTGCCCTGGAAAAACTGGCCACAGAAGACGACCTCACGGGCCTGAAGAATCGGCGGTATATCTGGGAATTTGCACGTCAGATTCTCAAACGGGCACAACAGGATGGCGGGCGAGTGACACTCATGGTCTATGACATTGACGATTTCAAACAATACAACGATCACTACGGCCATCCTACCGGGGACCTTATCCTGAAAGAGGCGGCCGTGCTGATGCGAAGTTGCTGTCGGGCGCATGATGTGGTCGGACGCATTGGCGGAGATGAATTTGCCGTCATCTTCTGGGATGATCCCCTCAAGAAACGTGAAGCTGCTTCACAGGAACGGCGACTGGACAGAATGGATCATCCCCGGGAACCGATCTTTATTGCCAAACGTTTTCAAAGGGCATTGGAAAACTCCGATCTGGACCTGTTGGGCACGGATGGCAAGGGCGTGTTGACCATCAGCGGGGGGCTGGCCAGTTATCCCTATGACGGTGAAACTGTGGAGCAGTTGTTTGAAAAAGCAGATGAAGCCTTGCTGGATGCCAAGCGATCGGGTAAGAATAGAGTCTATCTGGTGGGGTCTGAGCAGAATGATATAGCCCACTATAGTTGAGATAAAGGAGCGATTCATGAGCAGGATATGGCGTGTACTGACGGTTCTGTTGATAGGCGTTTGCGGTGTGGCTGAGGGGTCCCATCCCTTCTCTGTCCACGATATGCTGGCCATGGATCGCATCTCCGATTTTCATGTGTCGCCCGATGGATCGAACATCGTGTTTGTGGTTCGCAAAACGGATCTGGAGGCCAACAAGGGACGCACCGATTTGTGGATCGTGGAGTCTCAGGGTACAAACCTGCGCCAACTGACCACATCTCCTGAAGCGGACTTCAATCCTCGCTGGTCTCCGGACGGCCAGTGTATCTGGTTCTTGTCCACGCGCGGCGGTTCATGCCAGGTCTGGCAATTGCCGGTGAGTGGCGGTGAGGCCAGACAGATCACGGACCTGCCTCTGGACGTGAGCAATCTGGTGGTCTCACCGGATGGTCGTCACGTGGCATTTACCCTGGAGGTCTTTCCCAACGCCACCGTGCAGCAGACCCAGGAGCGACTCAAGGCCCAGCACGAAAGGCCGGCCACAGGACACCTGTATGACTCTGCATTTGTGCGTCACTGGGACACCTGGAAAGACGGACGCAGATCACATCTGTTCGTCCTGGATACGGATACCGATGCCCTGGTCGATGTGATGAAGGCCATGGATGCAGACACGCCCTCCAAGCCCTTTGGCGGGGCAGAGGAGATCGCCTTTACCCCGGATGGCACGGGCCTCGTGTTCAGTGCGCGGGATGTGGGCAGGCTGGAACCCTGGTCCACGGATTTCGATCTGTATCTGGCCCCCATAGACGGCCGTACCGAACCGGCCTGTTTGACGGATGACAATGGGGCCTGGGATACGTGTCCTGTGTTTTCTCCGGATGGAAAGACACTGGCCTATCTGGCCATGTCCAGGCCAGGGTACGAGTCCGACCGATACCAGATCATGCTGCAGGACTGGCCTTCAGGGGAAAAACGTTTTCTGGCCAAGGCCTGGGATCGGAGCGCTTCAGGCCTTTGTTTCTCCAAAGACAACAAAACCCTGTACGCCACGGCCGCGAATGTGGGTCAGGTGTCTTTGTTTGCCATTGATCTGGCGACTGAACGTGTCCGTATCCTCGTTCGTGAAGGCGTGGTTCAAGGTGTGGATGTGGCAGATGACCGTCTGGTCTATGCACACTGCCATCTCAAGAGCCCTGCAGAACTGTACAGCATTTCAACAGAGGGGCGGGACAAGAAAACGATCACTGCCATCAATGCAGACCGAGTGGCAGATACAGACATGGGGGACTGTGAGCAGTTTTCGTTTAAAGGCTGGCACGATGAGACGGTGTATGGATATGTCATCAAGCCTGTGAATTTTGATGCGGCCAAGACGTATCCTGTCGCCTTTCTGATCCACGGCGGGCCTCAGGGGTCGTTCAACAACACATTCCATTACCGGTGGAATCCCCAGGCCTATGCAGGCGCCGGTTACGGCGCTGTGATGGTTGATTTCCACGGATCCACAGGGTATGGTCAGGCATTCACCGATGCCATCCGGGGTGACTGGGGCGGGAAGCCATTGGAAGACCTGCAGAAGGGTCTGGCTGCGGCCCTGAAACAATACCCCTGGCTGGACGGTTCGCGCGTGGGTGCGCTGGGCGGATCATTCGGCGGCTACATGGTCAACTGGATTGCAGGGCAGTGGCCTGATCGGTTCAAGTGCCTGGTCAACCATGACGGCAACCTGGACGAACGCATGGCCTATTTTGACACAGAAGAGCTCTGGTTTCCTGAATGGGATCACCTGGGCACCCCGTGGGAAAATCCGGAAGCGTATGAAAAACACAATCCGGTACGCTTTGTGGATCAATGGAAGACCCCCATGCTCGTGATCCACGGGGCACTGGACTACCGTGTGGTGGATACACAGGGCCTGGGCACATTCAATGCCCTCCAGCGAAGGGGCGTTCCCAGCCAGTTGCTCTACTTTCCCGATGAAAACCACTGGGTGCTCAAGCCCCACAATTCAATCCTGTGGCATGACACTGTCATGGCCTGGCTGGATCGCTGGGTCAAACCAACCGACTAGCCCCGTGAGAAGGTGGACGAGGCATGCGGATTATGCCTCGGCTGCACTTTGTCTTTTCGAAAAAAACACTCATACTGGAACGGTATTTCCCTCAGAATATGGAGAAATCCACGGTTATACACTTGCTTCTTGAGTGATCCGAACAAAAGTCTATGCAAGAACTCGTTCTGGCGGTGTGGATAGATAGAGTGTTTGATCCTTCCATACTTTCTGCGTATCAGTAATTGGCTAGAATTGATTCTAAGCAACTGCGGTAAATACATATTTTGTGCAAAAAAGAAAGAAAGTGTTTTCTAGTTTATTTAAAAATAAATACAATACGTCTTGTGATAAGTTTAGAGGTTCATGGTTATGTAAAATATAATCTATGGAAGTAGTGAATCCACTATATCCACGACACAATGCCCCAGAAGATATTTTCTCAAAAGAGGATGGTGGGGGTAGGAAAAAGTGTATTTGGCTCACCGATACTGATCTAGATATGGCCAGGAAGGAGAGTAGACGGAAGGTAAGCGTTCAGGCGAAACGCCTGACGTCATTCTGGCCGTAGATTTGGTACTTGCTGGTTTTTCATGTGACAGTCGCACGCCTTGCGCATGTAGGCAATGATACTGCGTCCTTGTAAGCGGCAGGTTGAACAAACCGTGAGCATCCGCTCCACATAACATGAACCACGTTTACTTTGAGTGCCAAAACTCATTTTACGCCAAATGGACAGCCTGAGGAATTACTTGCTCGGTGGCATTGTTTGTGGGTTCCACCTGCTGATCACGAATAGAAGTCAATAGGTGTTGGCGATGCTTGAGAATTTTCCGGCACTTGCCAGCTAAAGGGTCTTTGTCAGTCGAACCTTCTGCAAGAAGCCGTTCAGCTCGTTCTGCATGGTGTTCCATTCTCCGTTGGAATATTTTCCATTGAATCGTCCCATCGCGGGCACGGTAATCAAAATACAAATATTGTTTTGCGTAGCTTACAAAGTTCCTTGCCAATACAGCCGAGTTGGCCTTTTGCTTCACTGATTGATTTGAAATCACGCTTTAAGTGTGCCCAACATATTTGGCGAATATGATCGTACATATTATAGCCATTCCAGCGATCACTGTTTAGGGCACCTGAAAAACGACCGAGAAGTCTGCACGCTGCCTCCAGGCTACGATTGGCATGAATCATGAACATAGCTGCCGTTGTGCAGCACATTGTCCACATCCAACCTTTCAGACGATTGCCACGAGGCCAACCACTTTTATCGGCATGGGCTCTGTCTTGGGTTTGGTTGTTTTCGCGTTGCGTCCAAAGTCAAATGAGGGCGGTTTTGATGAGTTGTTCGAATTCTGATTTACGATCCTCTCAAGTTGCTCAAGACGTTTCTTGGGTTCCGCGTTTTCCTTTTCTAGTTTCTAGATATAGTCATCTTTGGCACATATGCTCTTTGTGTACCATATTATCACTCAAAGCGCAATTGTCTGTTTTCTCAAACTAGTGACGCAGTAAAAAAAGCAGGCGGCCTCAGAGCACTGAGGCCGCCTGTCACACTTCAAAACACGTGAGACGTCAAAAGAAAAATGTTAATTCAGCGGTAATCCTGCCTCGAGTCGCATTTCTCCGGGTGATAAGGGACGGTTGTACAACTTGACTTCGTCCAGAGTCCCATTGAATGCGTTGCCTCCGTTTGCTTCGACAGCGCCAAACTGGAGAGTGGCGCCAGGGTCTGTGCCAAACGAGAAACCGCCTGATCCGGTTTCCAGGCCGTTGACATAGAAGCGGGCCGTTGTCCCATTGAAGCTGACACCCACGTGCGTCCATTCGCCAATGGGAAGTACTGGATTACCACTACCAGGATAGCTCTCTGTGCGTGAGAAGGTGACTGCACCTGAGTCAATGTTGGCTTCTATCTGCCACATCATTTCGTTGACTGCCCAGGTATCACGTTTTCCGATCAGGCCCTGATAGCCGCCGTTCAGACCCTGCCACTTGGCCCACAGAGACACGGACAGTTGCCCTGTACCCTCTGAAGGATCGTACGAGCCCAAATCGACATACTGGGAACTCCCATTAAACAGCAGGCCCATGCCTTCAGTACCTGTGACATACACGGGATCGCCAACGGCCACACCGTCATGGCCATTGCCGGATACGTCTTGGGTGTTGTTCTCCAGGCTGTACCAGGCCGTGATCAGGGAGGGGGCCTCACGGTAGAGACCGATGTCGTCTATGAGGATCATGCCAGATCCTGATCCTTCCACACCAATGCTCAGGCTCGTGATTGCCGTGAGATCGATCCCCAGGGAGGCCAGATCAATGGACCAGAGATGCCATACCGGCAGCTTGAAATCTGCAGTCTCCGGATAGGTCACCTTCTTGCCGTTTATTTTGGCATACACAGGTCCGCCGGTATTGTTGGGATCGCCGTAGACATTGATGACCAGGGTCTGAATGCCGTTTTTACTCCAATCCTGAGGCGTAGACCATATGCGGTCTGTTTGAGACGCACCCCCTGTATTGTCATAGTAGAACGGCAAGGACTGGCGTCCACTGATGGCAATCAAGGTCTCCATGATATTGCCATCAAAATAGGGACTGGCAGGCCCCCAGATGTCATGGCCCACACCAGCGCCTGTGCCATTGCCCGGATACTTCACGGGAAAGAATTCATCGGCTGAATAGCCGTATCCATCAAGCCATGTCTGGAACGGACGATTCGGGCTGTAGTTGGTGTATTTCTCGAAATCATCCACAATGATGGCGGATGGGGTACTCAGACGCCACATCGGACCTGCCCAGAGAGAGGGGGCCTCTGCGTCGTTGACTTCATCCACACGCCAGTAATAGGTCTGACCCAACTGCGGGTCAAATGCGGCAAGGTCATACCTGGGGACTGTCACTGTATCCACAAGGGTCAGTGCACCGATGTCATCGCCCATGTAGACCTGGTGTTGTCCGGCCTCGCGACCCGATCGCCAGGACAGTTGTGTGTCAGGTGACACATTGGTGCTGCTGCTGGCAGGCTTTTCATACCGTGCCATCATGGGTGCGTAGGTGAACTGAACTTCGCTCAGCCCGGCTTGGGCCAGAATACCGCCCCAGTTGTTATGAATGTTCAGACGTACATATCTGGCGACTGTGCCGTCCATGGGGATCACGGGCCCGCCGTCATACGTGGCCTCGCCCGGCGCACGGGCCAGTTCCACATCGCCGAACACGCTCCACGCAGTGCCGTCCACGGAGGTCTCAATCGTGACATCCCTGGCCCCCACGCCCAGGAAGGGCTCCATGCTCTGGTTGTTGTTCCAGACTTTCATACCGTACAGCTTGT
>JAIPFM010000034.1 GCA_021736645.1 Phycisphaerae bacterium
CCTGCAGGCTGCCCTGGGCACGCACATGGGGAATCAAGTCGTTCATGCGGTTTATGCTCCGCAGAAACGTGCTTTTCCCACACCCGCTGGGACCGATGATGGCGGTGGTGCTATTGGGGTAAATTTCCATGGACACAGATTGTACCCCCGCCTTGGCCCCGTAATAAAAGCTGAAATTCTCAGCACGAATGATCGCAGAATCGCAGGATTTATCGAGGGCTGCGTCCGTCGCCCGTTTGGGTGCCGGCTCATTTTTACCTACAGATATGGGCATCATAGATTCCTTGGTATGTTCAGGTGCCAGTTGCATCAGTCTTCCTGTCATGGTGTATCAATGCCCTTTCAGCTTCTTGAACACGCGGGCTCGAAGAATCACGGCCACAAGATTCAGACATAAAATCAGGCCGACCAGGGTTACCACCATACCGTACTGGTTATGCGGTACCATCATGGCCACACGATCCCCCACGGCCATATCGTAGCTGCCGTAGGACAGGGTTCTGGTCGGATCAAGCACGGATTTGGGAATCGATCCCATGGAGACCGCGCCGGTAAACAGGACAGGCGCGGTTTCACCTGCCACACGACTCAAACTCAGGATAACCCCTGTGAGAATACCGGGCAGCGCCGCAGGCAGGGTCACGGTCATAAAGGTCCTGAAGCCACTGGCCCCCAGAGCCAGGGATCCTTCCTTGTAACTTCTCGGCACAGACCGAATCGCTTCTTCACTGGCTCGAATCATTACAGGCAGTGTCAAAACGGCCAGTGTCAGGGAGGCTGCCAATATGCAGGCCTTTGAATCCATGCCCAGGGCCGGGAGCAAAAACATGATAAAAAAGGCCACACCAAACAGGCCGAATACGATACTGGGCACACCTGCCAGGGTATTGATGCACATACGAATGATTCGGACACCCCAGTTGTCCCCAGCGCACTCCACCAGATAGGCGGCCGCAATCACGCCAAAGGGCACCACGAAGAGAATGGAGAGTACCGTGATGACCAAAGTCCCCAGAATCTCCGGACCCACACCGCCAAAGTAGTGGCTGTTAAAGCTCTCATCAATGAAATACTGCCAGTAAAATGTGAGCCTGGGCCTGAGCATGTCCTTGATGTGTGCATTGACATTGCCAAACAGGGGCTCCAGTTCGGTACCGGCAAATCTCTCTTTTCTGGGATAATTCACGGCCACCAGAGCCCGGACTTGATTGGGATCCTCCATGTCGGCCGGCCCCAAAGGCTTCTCTTCCCAGACGGTGATCCAGTTTAGGCGTTTCAGGCAGGCCTGGGCCTGATCCCATCTCGTGGCACCATATCGCAATCGAATCAGGGGGTGGACCGGATCACCTGGACGCGGGCCCAGCATGTCAGCCAGAATGGCCTCGACCTTGGCCAATTCTTCCAGATACATATGACTTTGATTCAGATCGATCTTCGCTACAGTGTCCCGGAACTCTCGGGCCATGGAGAACAGGGACTGAAAGCTCGTGTCTTGAAATGCATCGTCCCGCTCATGTGTCAGGATGTCGTCCATGGCCGATTGAATGGCGTTTCGATCCTTACTCTCCAGGGTATCCTGAAACTGATTGCGAAGCGACCGAGCCAGACGTCTGGCCTGCGTGTAAGCCGCACCTGTCACATTGTTATCCTTGAGTTCCTGGCTGTAGGTCTGATAGACCTCCTTGGCCTGCTCATCCATAGCGGCCAGATCAACGGCCACGGCCTTTTTAAAGGACTCGATTCGATCGTAGATGTCCGCTCGATACTGTTCTGCATCCTGGGTTTCCTGTAAAAGCGATTCGTTGTCGGCCCGGTCAAACAGGTCACGCTGCATCTCGCGAAATTCCAAGGTCCCGTAAAACAAGACCGCGCTGGAACCCTTCCAGATCATTGGGCCCAAGACCAGCAGCAACACAACTGACAGCACAACCACTGACGTGCCTGCCAGGAGCGTAAAGGCCTTATCCAGAAGATGTCTCGTTCTCTGTCCCATTTATGCTTTGCCCAATGCTTTCTTTGCCCGTGCAAGGAAAAACTCGCTGATCAGATTCAGACCAAGCGTGATCACCAGTAGATAGACACCCACGGCAAACAACGCACCGTAATGAATGGATCCGTGTTCGGTTTCACCCATTTCACCGGCAATGGTGGCTGTCATGGTACGAACAGACTGTGACAGGTCCCACCAGGGCGAAGGGATCTGACTGGCATTGCCTGAGGCCATCCACACCACCATGGTCTCTCCAATGGCCCGCATCATACCCAGGATGATAGCCGCAATGATACCGCTGTGAGCCGCTGGAATCACTACCTTGAACAGAGTTTCAAAACGCGTAGCCCCCAGTGCATACGACGCCTCCCTCAATTCCCGGCCCAGAGAGGAGACAGAATCCTCGGCCACACTGATTATCGTGGGCAACGCCATAATGGACAAGATGATCGCGGCATTCAAGGCATTGGTCCCTGTAGAAAAATGCCAGTGATCCTGCATCCAGGGGGCCATGACCATCACGGCAAAAAAACCGTACGCCACGGACGGAATCGCTGCCAGAATCTCGATCACAGGCTTGACGACGGCCCTGACCTTGAAGGACACCAGATCGCTCAGAAACACGGCTGCCATGACCCCCAGCGGTACAGAAAAGGCCAGGGCCGCCAGGGTCACATACACAGAACCTGCCAGCAGCGCGAGCATGCCATACCTTGGATCTTCAGATTTGGGGTACCAGGCATTGGTGCTCACAGACGCCCAGAGCCCCTGGTCTCTAAAGAAAATCAGGGACTCCCGAATAACGAAAAAAAAGATAAGAAGGACCGCAAACACAGAACTGCAGGTCATCAGAAACAGGATGGCCTTTCCCAATTTGGAAAGAACATAGCCTGTAAGGTCCTGACCCGGCGTCAAAGCCAACGGCCGGTATTGCACGGCCCCTGACTTCACCCGAAGATTGACGGTAGAATTGTCCATGGTCATGGGCTTCTTTTAGTAATCTGTCACAGGCACAAACTTCTTGGCTTCAACCAGTTCCTGACCCACCTCAGTCAGTTGAAAGGTCACGAATCTATGGACCATCGACCCGAGCTTGGGATACCCGTTGGTGAACAGAAACAGCGGCCTGGCAATGGGATACACGCCACTGACAATGGTTCGCTTGGAAGGCACCACGCCATCAATGGTCAGGGACTTGACCTTGGCATCCACAAACCCCAGCCCCACATAGGCGATCGCGCCGCGATTTCCGCTGACTCTGGCATGGGCCTGAGGATTGGCATTGACATACTCCACCTTGTCTGCAATGTCCTTTTTCTTCATGACCAGTTCGTGGAAGGTCTCATAGGTCCCTGAGGAGGTGTCTCGGCTCACAGCCACAACGGCCAGATTAGGCCCGCCCACCTGACTCCAATTCGTGATCTTGCCCAGATAGATATCCTGGACCTGCTGCGTGGTCAGGGCCTTCACAGGATTCGAGGGGTGCACAATGATGCAGATACCGTCCATGGCCACCACATGTGCTACCGGCATAATGCCCTTGTCCGCACATTTCTTGAACTCGTTCAGTTTCATGAAACGGCTCATGGCGGCGATGTCGCACATACCATCGCCCAGAGCCTTGGCGCCGTCTCCACTACCGGTCTTTTTCACGCTGATTTCCAGGTCTGGATAGATGCTCTTGAAATACTCTGCAAATGCCTCTGCAATCGGACCCACAGTGGTAGAGCCATCAATCTGGAGGGTTTCTGCAGAAACGGATTGAGCCAAAACCATAAAGACCAGCAATAAGCCAATTTTCAGCATTTTCATAACGTTCTCCTTTTTTCATATGTTGTTTTGATTAACAAGTGAGACTCAACGAATCACTGTCATGTCGAGATCTTACAAAAGGAGAATTAATCGATGATTAGACCCAGGTTAATATTGTGTTAATCTGTATGTGGCACGCCAGATCATGCGGAAACATAAAAAAAGCGTGAAAGCAGTTTCAAACCGGCACTCAATTGCCAGTAGAAACCGCCTTCACGCTGAGATGACGTCACTGTCGTCAGTCAGGTGGTCTATTTGAACTTAATTAAGAAATCCAACTGAAGCTTGTTGAAATCATAGTCAACAGTACTGGTTTCCTGCTTGGCCATCACGTAGTTTAAGGCGGCCTGGACATTTTTCATGACCTGATACCTGTAGCTGATCTTGTGGCCGCTGCTGCCTATGCCACCTGAAGTCAGACCCGTGGTACTGCTCAGGAAGTCCGATTCTGTAAAGTAGCCAAGTACGGCATCCTTTTCAACTTCCCGGTACTCATACCCCAGTTGCCAGGTTCCCGGATCCGTGGCCTTATTCAACTTGGCACCCGCAACCCAGGCCGTATCATCATTGTAGCCGCTCTCCGTGCCCTGATTCTGAATGAAGGAACCATACACAGAAAATGGCGTTTCCTGGATCTTGGTGGACAATTCTGCAAAGACCTCCAGGAGATTGTAATCATTGGCCAAAACACTTGACGTCGCGGAATTCCCTGTCCCAGTCGTGTAACCGGTCTGGCCCTGAACCTTGACAAAGTCATAGTAGCTGACGCCTGCCGTGATCTTGGAGATGTCGTCGAGGGCCTGTTGAATATACCCCTGGACAGCCCACAGATACTGATTGGTGTTGGATGTCGACCAGTCCTGCTCAAGCCAGATCGCGCCGGCATTGACGCCCACCTGGGTCTGATCACTGAGTTCCGTCTGGTACGTGAAGGCACCGCCCTCCAGGTTGATATCGCTATCCCAAATAACCTGATTTCCGCCCACTCGAATAAATGGATTGGCCATTTTACCAGCCAGAATATTGAAGCCGGTCAGCGCCTCGGGAGAATAGGTCAGATACATCTGATCCAGCCAGACATCCTTTTTGGAGAGCTTGCCCTCCAAGGTCTGATTGGCAGAAACCGGGCTGGAACTGCTGCCTGAGGCCAGACGCATGATCACGTTCAGTTCCTCGTTGACCTGGGCCTCCATCTTCAGTCGGGCACGAACGCGGTTCCGGAATTCGGTACCGCTGGCATTGTTCGCCGGATCTTCGTCGTCGTTTGTTTCAAGGCGATACCTGAAGTCACCGGACCAGTTGATCCGGTTCCACCAGGCGTCACTGGAACTTGAACCTGAACCGGCATTCTTCTCAACCGCATCGATCTGCTTCTTCATCTGGGCAATGCTCTTTTCCTGGGCCTTGACCTGATCCTTGAGCGTTTGCAGCTCGTCCTGTGCAAATGCTGCCGGAGCCGACAAGGCCAGCACTGCAATTGCCAAAATCCATTTCTTCATCTTAGACATCTCCAAATTAAGTATGTTGTTCATCACTACGGCCCTTACCATAGTCATATAATTAAATGACATTATCGCGGCCTATCATTAGCAACGCATAAGCACAATATTAAGTTTCTGTTAACCAGGGCCATCCCGGCTCAACAAAATACGCCTTTACGAGGATGTGATGTCGGCGCTTAAAGTGAAAAATAATTAGCAAGAAATGGGTAAGATTCAGGCCTATATGGGTTTCAGTGCTAGAAATGGGGTATTTTATGCAAAATTATCTATCAATGAATCAATCATGCTGGTCACTGCCCCGGCGGCCGGTCACAGTCACCGCAGTCACGTCTAGGAGTGGGTCGAAGAATCCCGTCGTCGGCCAGGGAGCGAGTGGTTTTGTGACTGGCAAGGACGTCGAAGCAGGCGATATCGGTGTATATCGTCGATACAGCCGGACGCAGTCCAGTCGTAAAACAAGCCGCTCAAAGCCAGATCGGATTCTCCGGCAGGCTCCTAGGTCCAGTGGTTTTTTTGACTCACAAAGGATGCGACAATCTCTTTTAACCGGGGCAAGGCATGGTCAAAGAACAGTTGATACCCCTCGCACATGCAATTCTTGGTGTCTCCATCCCCCTCAGGTCTGTCACTGGGACATCCCCCACGGCACAGGGCGTGATGTCGACAGACAAAACAACTCGCGGGGATCTTTCGCTTGGCCCTGGCAAAGCTCCGCTTGGCCTCTCCCCGGGCCAGTGTCGCGACAGGCGTGTCCATGATGTTGCCGAGGCGCGTCTCAGGTGTCACATAAAAATCGCAGCAGAAGACGTCTCCCTGATGTTCCACCACCACATAGTTGTCACAGTCCTTGTTGAACGTACAGCAGGTGTGATGTCCCTCCAGTATATACGAGACCAGGGAGTCAAACAAACGGACACTCAAACGGTCCACGCCATGCGCCACCCACCGATCGAAGATACGGCACATGAACGCACCATACTGAGGCCCGGTCACCGCGTACGGCATGGGATCGCCTGTCCTGGGATGGCGGTCTGTGCAGGGAATGAACTGGACAAATCGAAAATCCTCCTGCACCAGAAAATCGAAGACACGGTCAGGCTGTGTCACGTTCTCGGAATTTAACAACGTCAGCGTATTGAACTCCACACCCTGCTCGCGGCAGAGAGAGATGCTCTGCATAACCCGGGCAAATGTGCCCTGTCCCCGGTCATCCACGCGATAATGATTGTGCAATGACTCAGGCCCATCCAGACTGATGCCCACCAGAATCCTGTGCTCTCGCAGGAACTCACACCAGGCCTTGTCCAGCCTCAATCCATTGGTCTGCAATGCATTGCTCACCACCCGATCCTTGTGTCCGTATTGTTTCTGAAGGGCCACGGCCCGCTCAAAAAACGGCAGTCCCATCAGGGTCGGCTCTCCTCCCTGCCAGATGAAGTGATGGGTCGGCATATTGACGCTGAGATAATCCTGTACCAGTGTCTCCAGCACAAGATCGGACATGCGGTGCTCACCCGGCGCAAACAATGCCTCTGTCTGTGCATAAAAACAGTACGCACAGGCCATATTACAGTCCGGCCCGGCCGGCTTGATCAGTAGGGAAAAAGGAGCCATGCCCCTATTATTTCGATTTCAGGCCCACAGTCAACTTGCGATTGCAAACCAATCCCTTTATTATGGCCGCATGCTAAAAACAATGACAATTGACTCCCAGGATCTGGTCCTGGACGAATCAGAGGTCTTCTGTGCCCTGGGATATCCCCATCAGGCCCCGGAGCCCATCCAGGTCGTGATCCTTGACATGTGGCAGGAGGCCCTGTCACACATCACCGGCCTCTGTGTATACGACCACTTTCCGGTGCGCATCGATCAGCGCACCCTGACGGTCGGGACGACCACGTTTGAATGCGGTGCCAAGGTGGCCAGGCATCTCAAGGGCAGTCTGGATATCGCCGTGTTTGCCGCCACCCTGGGCTCGGACTTCGACGCCTGGTCCCAGGCCTGGTTCCAGAAAGATCCGCTCAACGGTTATATCGCCAACACGCTCGGTTCTGTCTGCGTGGAACATATTGTGGACAAACTCGAACTGGCCATCACCGAACGCGCGGCCGAGGACAATCTGAAGGTCTCAAATCGTCTGAGCCCGGGCTATTGCCACTGGGACGTGGCCGAACAAAAGAAACTGTTCTCTCTATTGCCTGACCGCTGCTGCAACATCACACTGACTGACTCCTGCCTCATGATCCCCATTAAATCCGTCACCGGTATCATGGGACTTGGCCCCAACCTCCAGCGTCTGGAATACAATTGCCAGCTCTGCGAAAAACCGGATTGTATCATGAGGAAAGGTCAGCTCCCTTCCGATACCCTGAGTGAGTTTTGATTTTACAATGGTCTCAAATCTATTTACGCTACGTCCATGAATATTACGTATAAAAACAAGCGACTGGAGCGCTCGCTGATCGGGATCAACGTGGCGGCAGCAATTCTCGTCATTGCCTCGTTTGTGAGCCTGTTCGGTTTTGATACACCTTTGCTCCCATCCAGCGTACTCTACGGCGTACAAATGTTCCTGTTTGTCTATTTTGTCAGTGAAAAAATCTGCCGTACTTTCAACGCCGAGTCAAAGCTGGAATATCTGAGAACCAACTGGTTTGAGATTCCCCTGTTTCTCCTTCTGGTCGTGGTGGTCTTTACCAAAGAGAGGGCCTTCACGGCGGCAGACGAAGACACGATTGTCCACATTGCCGTGGGCACGTACCTCGTATTGCAGGTCGTGGGCAAGGTCTGCCGTACCACTGTGCATCTGGCCTCCCTGGGCACCAATCCCACGCGTATGCTGATTGCCAGTTTCCTGACTTTGATCCTGGTCGGAGCAGGCGTGTTATGTCTGCCCAAGGCCACGCATGGCGAATCCTTGAGCTTTGTAGATGCCCTGTTCACAGCCACCAGTGCCACCTGCGTCACAGGTCTGGTGGTCAGAGACACCGGCCAGGGCTTTACACTCATGGGACAAAGCGTGATCCTGGGCTTGATTCAGTTGGGCGGACTGGGTATTGTGATCTTCGGTGCCGTATTCTCCCTGATCCTGGGGCAGGCCTTTTCAGTGCGTGAATCGGCTGCCATGCAGGACCTGATCAGCGCCCAGACATTAAACAGGATCGGGAATATGATTGCGTTTATTTTCATGGCCACCCTGATCATTGAGGCAGCGGGCATGCTGGGTCTTTACTCGCTCTGGGACAATCAACCGGGCTGGACAGGGGCCACTCGAGACCGCTGGTTCTTCAGCCTGTTTCACTCGATCAGCGCCTTTTGCAATGCAGGCTTTGGCCTGTTCGGCAGCAGCCTGACCAGCTACAGCCGGAGTTGGGGCGTATACACCATCATCTGCCCACTGATTATCCTCGGCGGACTGGGGTTTGGTGTGCTGTACAATCTGAGCAATGTCACGGCCGATCAGATCAAGCGGTTCTTTAAGAAGTTGTGCCACAAGGAATGCCGCATGACCATGGAGGTCCCCAAACGCATCACCCTGCAGACCAAGATCGTACTCAGTTTGAGTTTTTTGCTGATCATGATCGGTGCTGTCATGATTCTCCTGCTGGAGCACGTCAGCGAAACAGCCGAGCCATCGGCCTGTCCAGGGGTTCTGGATGCCTTATTTCAGTCTATTTCCGCGAGAACCGCAGGGTTCAACACCGTGGACATCGATGCAATGACAGCCCCCAGCAAGCTGGTCCTGATCCTGCTGATGTTCATCGGAGGATCGCCCGGCTCAACGGCAGGGGGCATCAAGACCGTGACATTGGCAGTCATTGCCATGACCATTATCACGACCCTGCGCAAGCGATCCGAAGTGGAGATGTTCAGGCGATCGATACGGCCCGTGGTGGTGGGTCGTGCCATTACGGTCACGGTCCTTTTTGTGTTCGTCCTGTTCATTGCCATCTTCCTGTTGAGCATGTCCGAGGCGAGGAATCCGGACATCGGTCTGTCGGACCTGGTCTTTGAAGCCACCTCGGCCCTGGGCACCGTCGGCCTGACCACAGGGATCACCGGTCTTTTGACAACCGCCGGCAAATTGATTATCATCGTCACCATGCTGATCGGACGGCTGGGGCCCCTGACCCTTCTGGCAGCCCTGACCTTCGATCTGAAGCCTGTGAAATATAACTACCCACAGGAAGCCGTTATTGTGGGATAAGGAGTGATTCAGTGAAACGCTTTGCCGTAATAGGACTGGGACGTTTTGGAACAAAGCTGGCCATTGCCCTGGCCATGAGCGGATCGGAAGTCATTGCCATTGACAAGAACCGCGACGAAGTGGAAAAACTCCGAGACCAGGTCAGCCATGCCGTGCGTCTGGACAGTACGGATGAAGAGGCACTCAAGGCACAGGGTGTGGACAAAGCCGATGTGGCCATTATCGCGGTGGGCCAGGAGAACTTCGAATCCGCCATACTCACGGTCGTCAATCTGCGTCAGATGGGCATCACACAGATTTACGCCCGTGCGGAAACCCTCACGTCCGGCGAAGTCTTTTCCAAAGTCGGTGCCACAGAGGTCATTTACCCTGAAATCGAATCCGCTCAACGCTGGGCTTATAAGCTGATAGCCCCTCAAATTGGTGAAAAAATTGATATTGCGCCGGGCTACAGCCTCGCGCGCATCAAGGCCCCGGCCAGCTTTCACGGAAAGACAGTGGAAGAACTTCAATTGCGCCAAAAATTCAATGTCAATCTGGTTATTGTTAAGTGCAGTGAAAATAGAGACTTAAAAAAAGAGCAGGGTGCGATCATCAATGTGCCCAAGGCAGAGACTGTCATTTACCAGGACGACATCCTCATGGTCGCAGGCTCGGACGTGGATCTGGCGAAACTCCCACAGGAATAGAGCAAGACCAAACACCGCGACCGACGTTCACGTATAGCCTCCATGACACTAATCTAATTTGGAGCCTGACCATGGTAAAACTAGCAATTGGGGACAAAGCCCCGAGTTTTAAATTAATCGACCAGCACAACAATAAAGTCAGCCTGTCTGACTTCAAGGGTCAAAAGCTGCTCATCTATTTTTATCCGAAAGCAGATACCCCGGGCTGCACAACTCAGTCCTGCAGTGTCAGGGACTCCAGAGAGGACCTGAACGCACTGAATATCGCCGCTGTAGGCATCAGTCCTGATATGCCGGACAAGCAGCTCAAATTTGACGACAAGTTCAGTCTCGGTTTCCCTCTGCTGTCAGACCCTGAACACGCAGTGGCAGAGGCCTACGGTGCATGGGGCGAAAAGACCAACTACGGCAAGACCTACATGGGCATTATCCGTTCCTCATTCCTGGTCGACGAGAGGGGCAAGATTGCCCAGGTGGCCTACAAAGTCAAACCTGAAGACACAGTACCCAAGGCAAAGGACGCTGCTGAGACGGCCTAACGGCCGGAAGCTAAGAAGATAGGAAGGGAAGATCGTGCCTCACTTAAGTGACAGTCCCCTCCTGCGGGCCACCTGTTTGCCGCCAAACCCCTTCGAGAGACATTGTGGGATGGGACGATCCATTAAGCGACGAAGGAGCGTGGATTGTCCCGGCTGAAAGCGAGGCGGTAGCACGAATCATACGGATTATCAGGTGAAGTCCCCAGGGGGCGACCTAGCCCCTCAGAAGAACCGGGAAGATCTTTCGATTGGCCGTGGGAAAGGCATAGCGGGCCAATTGACTGGGCAAGACCCACTTGATGTCTGTGCAGGCCAGGCATTGGGGCTCTCCTGAGACAAACTCACACACGTACACGTGCAACTGCACCTGAAAGTGCGTGTACGCATGGTCCACCACGACCAGCTTTTTATTCACCAGGATTTCGATATCGAGTTCTTCACGCACCTCTCGCTTGAGGGCCTGCCGGAAGGATTCTCCGGATTTCTTTTTCCCACCCGGGAATTCCCACAATCCACCCAACAGGCCCTCGGGCGGGCGTTTGTCAATCAGGATGCGTCCCCGTTTGTAGATGACACCCACGGCCACCTGTACTGTGGGCCGGGGCCTGCGCTTCACGCGTTCCGGGAGGTCCATCTGTATACCCTGCTGACAGGCTCGACACATGGGTTTCAGAGGGCACAACTCACAGGCCGGAGACTGCCTGTGGCAGACAGTGGCACCGAGCTCCATCATGGCTTCGTTAAAATCACCAGGCCGTTTGACCGGCACCAAATCCGAGGCCAGTGCCCAGAGCCTTTTCTGCATCGAGGACGTTGTCGGATCACCATGCAGACAGAATATCCGGCACAAAATGCGCACCACATTGCCATCCACGATAGGCGCCCGGACCCCAAAAGCAATACTGGCAATGGCACCAGCCGTATATCGCCCCACGCCTGACAGTTGCTGCAAGCCCTCCAATGTACTGGGAAATTCCCCGCCAAACTCCTGTGTGACCTGTTTGGCGGCCTTGTGGGCATTGCGAGCGCGGGTATAGTAACCCAGCCCTTCCCATAGTTTGAGAATGGTATCCAGTGGCGCCTTGGCAAAATGATGCACTGTGGGCAGACGGTTCAAAAAACGCGTGTAATAGTCCCTGACCGTCTCAACCTGGGTCTGCTGCAGCATGATTTCAGACAACCAGATGGCATAGGGATCCTGGGTGTGTCGCCAGGGAAGATCGCGTGCGTTCCGATCGAACCACGTCAGCAATCGTCTTCGTATTAACTTGTATTGATCTGGATCAGTCATAGGTGCGGATCAGTTGTAGAGAGGCACCATGGAAATGTCAATACACAACTGGCTGCCCGATCGACACCTTGATCCGGCAGCCAGTTGTGTGTTAAAAGGGAGAAAGAAGGAGGATGAGAGTTACAACGATATTGAACAGTCCTTTCTGTTCGTATTGAGATTGACAATGGTAAACAAAGAAACCCCTGAGAGAACTGGTCGATGCAATTCCTTCAATTCATAGGTTGAGTTCGAAATACCCGCCGAATCACCTCAGGGGCATATATTGCAGGTGGTCTCTTGCCTAATCTTGCCTTAGCCATCACTCGAACAAACTGAAGAATACGATCTGACTTGTGTGCACTACCCATGTTTGATACAAGTTTAAGCGAGTTTGGCCCTACTGGTCATGACTCGGGCCACCTCAAATTTCTATTGGAAAAAGTCGTCTTATCTGGCAGAAAAACTTTAAACAAAAAAAAGAAAAGAGGCTTTTTTTCAGCCCCTTTTCTTTTGATTCTCAACTTCAAAAAATTGCCTGTCAACACCTAGTAGCGACCTCGACCACTGTCACGGCCTCCACCTCGGGAACCACGGCCTCCACGACCGCCGCCACGGCCTCTGCCGCCACCGCGCCCGCCGCGATCGCCACCATCGCTGACACCACGACTGGCCCCGCCAAGTGGTTTTCCCTCTTCCACCCTTAACGGCTGCCCCTGAAAATCGTTCCCATGCATGGCCTCAATGGCCGCCTTTGCCTCAGTCGCATTGGGCATCTGCACAAAGCCAAAACCGCGTGACTCTCCGGTTTGCCTGTCCCTGATGAAATTCACACCATCCACCTGACCATAGGCTTCAAATGCCTGCTTGAGCTGCTCTTCAGTGGTTTCGAGCGGCATGTTCCCGACATAAATGTTCATGTTTCTTTCCTTAAGAGATACTGTCTTCTTTCCAAAACTGACCCGATGGTCAGGTACAATTGGACACGTCTAAGCACTATCTGACAGACGCGAACAGAGTGGATCGACCCCCAGAGCATCGCCGCTGAGTGCATACGCCCTCGCACGGCAGCCGCCACAGGCCTTGACAGAGTCACAAGATTGACAGTGTGCGGGAAGGGTCTTTCGATTCCTGATCGCCTCAAACAGTTGGGCATTCTCCCAGATCCCCTTGAAGTCAAAGTCATTTTCGAGGAGATTTCCAGCTGATATGGGTAGAAATCCGCAGGTCTGAACCTGACCTCTATGGGTGATAAAGGCATGTTCACGTCCACCAAGACACCCCACACCCAGGCGTCGTTCTGCGCCGATAGGCTTTGACACCCTGGCAAACTGAGGGCCGCAAGATACCCGGACTTCCACTGGAAAATCCTGCTTAATCACATACAGATCATTGAGCAAAACCTCATACTCAATGGGGCCCAGCATCTGGTCTTCGAGACGACTCGCTTGACCTGTGGGCAGCATGATATAGGGATTAAAACAATAGGCCCCCAAAGATTGGGCCAGAGCTGCAATATCCTTGACCTCGTCCAGATTGCCCCGATTGATGGTGGTATTGACCTGAAAACGCATGCTTGCCTTCTTGGCCAGTTCCGCCGTCTTGATCACAGCATGAAATGCACCCGGTGTTCGCCGGAATGTATCATGCTTTTTTTCAGTGGCCCCATCAAGCGTGAGGGACAGGGTCATCACATCCAGGGCCTTGAACCGCTGCATCATCATCTCATCCATGAGATAACCACAGGTCGAGAGGGCTGTACGCAACCCGAGTCCCTTGGCATAGCGGAGCAGATCACACAGGTCGGCCCGTTCCATGGGTTCGCCACCGGTGAAAACGACCGTACACCGGTGGTAATTCGAGAGTGCCACCAGGATCTTTTTACACTCCAGAGTGGTCAACTCCTGCCCGTTCGTGTTCTGGGCATTAGACCGGCAATGCGCACAGTTGAACTGGCACTGGCCAGTCACTTCAAACGCCACCAACTGAGGTTTATACTGAGTATCCATGTCCGAGTCTTCAATAACCTTGTGAATGTATAACGCGACTTAGCTAGAGTTTACAGGCGGGAGGCTCCGTAATCAACCTTTCTTCCCTTTAAACGTGGTTAATCCCCAGACCCTGACCCCTGATCCCTGTTTTTGGTGCGACGTTTTCGGCGCTGCTTCTGCTTGCGGAGCTTGGCGATGCGTTTGGCTTCGGGGCTTTCTTTGCCCAATTGTTGGGCTTCCAGGTGTTCGCAGAGTCGTTTGCGCGCATAATACCGGTTCATGGCCTGGCTGCGTCCCTCCTGCACCTTGATGTGAATCCCGGTGGGAATATGCCTGATGGCCACACAGGTCGCGGTCTTGTTCACATGCTGACCGCCAGGCCCCTGGCTCTTGATGAATTGCTCCTCAAGATCGGATTCCTTGATGCCGCAGGCGGCCATGCGTTCTTCCAGGGCCTTGGCCTTCTTTTCTGACACGCCAAAATCAATCATACCCACTCAATCAATCGCCTTAATCCGTTTATAGTAATAGACCGGCTGCTCTTTGCCTTCGCTCACCGTGTAATAACCCCGTCCCTCAATATCAAAGGCAATGGCCTCGCCCTGACGCTCTGATTTGACAGGAATTGAAACCGGGTTGGCCTTGAACGCCTCCCACAGGGGCTTGCCAGTGATCCGCTGAAACAACACAGCCCCGAACATGGACCGCACGACCACAAGGCAGCCATCTGCGGATATATCGCCTCCCACAGAAAACCCGATCCCCAGCGTCGTCTTGAACTGCAGGGTCGTGGTATCTCCAGTCGACTGTGGATAGGCCGCTACATACAATCCATTGGACATCTCTCGCTTGGAAATAATGTACAGGTCTTTGGTGGCAGGATCCACAAACAGAGTCTCAGCGTCACGGGGCCCGTCGGGATATTTCAATGAAATGGCCTCTGCCCTGGCTGTACGATCCACAGGTACAGGCGAAGTCAACGACACCGAGGGTTCGGGCACACGGTACACTGTGACGGTCTTGTGCTTCGCATCATTGTCGCCTATATCTGCTATGTACAGATATGATTGATTTTCCTCCGGCCCAGGTCCGATGGCGATATCCTCCCAATCCCTGGCCTTGGCCCCTGCTACCAGAAACGTGGAAAGCAAACGCCCTCGCACATCAATCGCATAGATGCGGGCCTTGTCCCCGGAGTCATTATGCACCCAGAACACACCGGGATTCTTCCTGCTCACTGCCATCCCTGAGATTTCATCCAGGTCTTTGAACCGTATCCGTCCCACCTCTTTGCCCTGCTCAAAGATCTTCTCCTGAGCCCCCGCCTGGGCACAGAAACAGGAAATCACCACAACCACGCACCATCTAAAAAACCAACTCATAACCACTCCAAATTTCAAAAAGCCTAAAGTTCTCCAGAATTATACCACACATACAAGACAGAAACCAGTACGCGGCAAAGCATGAGATCAAGCCAACCAGACCTCCATGAAGAGAAAGCAGCTTTCGGTTCACCATGAATAAGAACAACGCTGTAGTACTTCTCAGTCCAGTTTCAAATGAGGACCCCCCATTGGCATTTTGACTCCCGCAATCCCTTCATTGAAAAGACTGCAAATCCTCTGTGCGGGATTAACGCTCACCCGGTGATTCCCAATCTCTAAAAAAAAATAGGAACGATTTCAAAAAAATGTTGCATTGTGTCTTTGAATTCACTAAAGTGTACTAGTGCAACTAATACACTTTGTATGAAGGCGACAAAAAATGGGCATTTGGATACAGATCCAACCGGGTTCAGACAAGGCCGTCTACACGCAGATCATGGATCAGATCATGGAGGCCATTGCCAGGGGGCAGCTCGGAATCGGTGACAAACTGCCTGCAGTTCGGAAACTCGCTGAGGAACTGGTCGTCAATCCCAATACCGTGGCCAGGGCCTACACCCTTCTGGAACAGGCCGGCATGGTGGTCACCAAAAAGGGAGCAGGTACGTTTGTCAGTGATCCGAAGCTCAGACAGAGAGACGCCGCAGATCTCAGCCTCCTTGTCGAACGCATGGACACGATCATTGCCCGCGCCATGAACCTGGGCCTGAGCCCCAATGAGATTACTTCCCTGTTTTCAGAGAGAATGCAGCAGTTTGATGACACGTCTCAGGAAAAAGAGGAATTGTTATGAAGGATATTGTCTTAGAAACATGCAACTTGACCAAGGCCTTTGGTACCCAGTTCGCCCTGGACCATCTCACCGTGTCCATTCCACGGGGGGCCATCTGCGGTTTTCTCGGCAGAAACGGGGCTGGCAAGACCACGGCCATCAAGCTCATGCTCGGCCTGCTGCGTCCCACAGTGGGCTCAGCCTTTCTGCTGGGCTGTGATGCCCAGACCCTGACTCCGGAGATCAAGGCCCGCATTGGCTATGTCACAGAGGGCCATCGCCTGATCACCTGGATGACGATTGCCAAGATCGAACAGTTCCAAAAGGCATTTTACCCGGACCTGTGGGACAGCCAGTTCTTTGCTGAGATGATCGAGTATTTTGAGCTGTCCCCAAAAAAGAAGATCAAGCACCTGTCCAATGGCCAGCGAGCCCAGGTGTCACTCGCCCTGACGCTGGCGCCCAATCCGGAACTTCTGATCATGGACGATCCCACGCTCGGCCTGGACCCGGCCATTCGCAGGCAGTTTCTGGAGGGCATGATCCACCTCATCATGCATCAGGGCAGAACCGTCCTGTTTTCCAGTCACATCCTCGCAGACGTGGAACGCGTGTGCGACAGACTGCTCGTCCTGGACAGGGGTGTACTCAGAGCCGACTGTACACTGGAGCAATTCCGACAATCTGTCAAAAAGGTGAGAATGGCCTTTAAAGACAAGGCGCCGGAGGTCCCGGACATACCCGGCCTGCTGGCACAACGCCAAGGTGACAATGAGTTGGAGCTACTTCTCGTAGGCACACCGGAAGACACCATCACCCAATGGTGCCAGATCCATGGGGCCACCAGACACGAAATCATGCCCATGACCCTGGAAGATCAATTCATCGATTTCACAGCACCAGCGCAAACCAAGCGGATCATGAGATGGGAGGTCAACTGATATGAAATTCTTCACACTGCTGAAAAAGGAACTCCGCGAATCCCTGGTCCTCATGGTTCTGGCCCTATTGGCCTTTACAGTCCTGGCCGGTTTGAGCATCCGAGATTTTGGCCGTAGAGGGGGTGACGACTATCAGAATTATGTACGCAAGGACTATACCCAACTGTTTCACCACGCACCAGTCAATGAGACTGGAGACATGCTGATGTTCATATCCATGAGCCTGGGGGTGGCCCTTGGGATTCTCCATTTCTGGGTACCCCTGCTGACCAGGACCTGGTCCTTCCTGTTGCACAGGTCAGTATCCAGGGCCATGATTCTGTCGAGCAAAATCCTGTGCGCAGCCCTGGCCTTTGCGGGTGGCCTGGGCATCCCCTGGATCTGGGCTCACTGGTATGTCAACCATGTCAGGACCACAGGATTTCCGCCCAATCCACGGGTCCTGTGGGAAGGCTGGCTGTTCATTGGGCTAGGCTTTACCCTGTATCTTGGTATCGCCCTGAGTGCGATGACCTCTGCAAGATGGTACACCACACGGTTTTTCGGTGTGATCTTTACGATCTTCGTGCTGTGCTGGGTGTTTACTCTGTCGAGTATCTCGGCGGCATTGGGCCTGCTGGCAGTCAGCCTGGTCATCCTTCTGGGCCAACTGGGTGCCACCTTCTCAACCAGGGAATTCTGAGAGGAACCTGCTATGAAATCCATACTCCACACTGCCGCCAAATCCACTCAGATCCTTGTGACAGGCCTGATCCTGGTGTGGCTTGTGTATCTGCTTCAATGCATGACCATTGAACTTGTGAGATTGTACGTACCCCAAAAGGTGCAAACGAGCAGACCCTATACACAAGATCCTGCTCGGGTTTCTTTTCGATTCCTACCAGATGGCACTGTACACCAGATACGAATTTCCCAAGAACTGGATGCCCAAGGCAAACCACAGGACATGGAAGAGATCTGCGACGTCAACAACATACTCATTGAACGCAGGCCAACGCCAAAGGAGCCGGACAACACCTATCTGTCTTTTGCCAATGGGTTGTATAATGCGCCATACAAAGGTGACCTGAACAGCCGATATACGATTACATCGGGATTCTCCATCACCATGGATATCCCGGTGATGGAGGACAATGTCCTCCAGGAGATTTGGCGGTACGACAGGAAGAGAGAGATCTTTACCGGTTATGACCGGACAGGAAAAATACTGGGGTGTCTGTGTAAAGAGGGCTTCATGCCAGATGCGACAGGGGGCACTGGCCTCGGGGAAATGCAGCGATACAAATGGCAGCACGAAACTGTCCAACACAGATTATTGTGGATCACCCAACAGGACCTGTACGAAATCGATGTAAAGGCACGCAAAGTGAACCATCTGGCTCAGTGCGATAAAATCTACACAGGCGCCATCAGGTCACAGGCATGGTATGAAGAAGACGAAACAGAGAATGGGTATGTAGACCCCAATGTCTATCGCCCCTTGATTGTCTGCCAATCGGACAAGAACACCTATCATCTGGCCCTGCGAGACCCAAACCAATTGATCACCGTATCAACCCCTGAGGTATGGCAACAATGGGGTGGCTATTGCCGTTTTTCTGCCACCAAGACAGATCTCTTTATGGTACGGTATTGGGACGATTTCCGCCGCTCTCCATGCTTCTATTTTGAATCTCCTAAGTTATATCAGCAGTGGGCCAAGGAATACCTCGCTGCTAAAAAACGCCGCTGGACAGAGCTGTATCGAATAGATGACCAGGGCAGCCTGGAACAGCTCAAGGCCTTCAGTTGGATGGAAACCCAGACCCGCGACGCGCCATTTTTAAACCGGCGCCCCTGGACGACCCAGCGCTGGGTCCAGTGTTTATCGCCCGGCCTGTCAATCATGGGGTACAAACAATTGCCCGCATGGTATAATTCATCCGAGGAATACCACGAGCCTTTCTTGTTTTTCCTGCTCAAGATGATGCCACAGGGACCTTGGGATTTTGTGATCCCCTCCCTGCTCTTTGCTGCCGTGGCCTTTTGGTATGGCAGACCTCGCTGGACCTCCAAGGGACAAGCAGCCTTCTGGTTAGTCTTTGTGCTGTGTTTCAACCTGGCAGGCCTGCTCACGTACCTGGCCCTGAATCACACACCCCTAATCCGCTGTGCTTCGTGCCGCCAAAAGCGAGGCCTTGCTGCAGATCCCTGTGCCAGATGCCATGCCCCGCTGCCCCTGCCGGCACACACGCGACCCCATTTGGTGTCGCTTCGCTCTGGTTTTAAGTTTTGAGTGTTAAGCTTTAAGTTGGTGGCAAGGATTCCTGTTTAGAGGGGTATCAGCGGTTAGCTTATCCGTCACCGCGTCATACTGAGCCACTGTCTTACAGGCAGCGGTCTTACCTCTTACAGCGAAGCGATCTTCCCGTCTTACCTACTCTAGCCCCTAATCCCTGATCCCAAAAATGCCTTGCCTTTTACCCGTAGACCTATAAAATCTTGCTTCACTTCAAGCCACGATGACGGGCTCCTACAACCCTTACAATGACTACTACCCCCACAACCCCTACCATCCGATTGGGCGGTGCAATTGGACTTCTCCCCCCTGAATATTGATGCAGAAACCCAAAAATATGGCCAAAAACAGCATATCACCTTTTTTGAAAAGGAGCAAAAAGTTATAATGGCAAGCGTGCCGCCTGGAGGCCAATGATGAAAAGTCGTTTTTCTTTGAGGAGTATTGACCAAGATGGACGAAGCGAAATTTGAAAACAAGCTCAACGAACTCGTCAAAGAATTCGGCGCCAATAACAGTCCGCAGACGGAAAAGCTCGCAGATCTGGCCAAGCAGGCCCGCGAAAGCCATGACCAGCTCAAGAAGAGTATCAACAACCTCCAGGAAGTGCTGGATTATCTGAGGGTCTGTATCAAGTACCAGGCCTTTGACCTTGAGGCCACACGCAGGGAAAACACCTATCTCAAGAAGATTCTTGAGGAACGAAACAACGAAAAATAGACAACTCGCTTTTTGGCATATAGCAACGACAAAAAGGTGTGCGTTCTCAGGACGTACACCTTTTTGCGTTTGACCAGGAGCCTGTCTCCCTCTTTTTTTTCTCATTTGCAAACACTGCCCATCAAAAAACACTATGTACCCTTGATGTTTGAATTAAAAATCACGACAATCGTGCAGGAGTTTGACTATGAAACGGATAACAGCCTCTACAGTAGTGTTTTTGAGCCTCATTGTGATCGCTTTGGGCCTGATTGTTCCAGTGTCCGGCCAGACAGAAGAATCGAGCAAAACCGTGAAAAAGAAACCTCTCTCAGAAAAAGAAGCGTATGTGATCCTCCACAAGGGTACAGAAGCCCCATTTACCGGCAAGTTCAATAACCACCAGGTCAAGGGTGTTTACACGTGCCGGCAGTGCGGCGCCAGGCTGTACACGAGCGATTCAAAGTTCAAGTCCAACTGCGGATGGCCCAGTTTCGATGATGAAATCAAGGGGGCCGTCAAGCGCCAACCCGATGCAGATGGCCGCCGCATTGAGATCGTCTGCGCAGCGTGCGATGGCCACCTGGGGCATGTGTTTATGGGCGAACGCTTTACAGAAAAAAACACGCGTCACTGTGTGAACTCAATCTCATTGGAATTTCTGCCTGCGGATAAAGCCGGTCTGGAAGAGGCCGTGTTTGCAGGCGGCTGCTTCTGGGGCGTGGAATATCTCTTCCAGCAGATCCCCGGAGTGGCCAAGACCTCGGTAGGCTACACAGGCGGTACCACGCGCCGGCCCACCTACAAGCAGGTCTGCACCGGTCGAACCGGCCATGCCGAAGCCCTGCAGGTGGTGTATGACCCTGACCGTGTCAACTATGAAACCCTGGCCAGACGATTCTTTGAAATCCACGATTTTACGCAACTGAACCGTCAGGGCCCGGACATCGGCACTCAGTATCGCTCGGCCGTGTTCTACAAGGACGAGGCTCAAAAGGCCGTGGCAGAAAAACTGATCAAGCTGCTCACAGACAAGGGCTTTAAGGTCCAGACCGCACTCGAACAAGCCGACAAATTCTGGGATGCCGAGACCTACCACCAGGACTACTACCTCAAGACCGGCAAGCAGCCGTACTGCCATGCCCCCAAAAAGGTCTTTGACTAGGAGTTGACAAGCAGACACATACTAAGCATCATAGGGACGATATCAAACCAAATCCTATTGGGAGTCCTTCTGATGATGAGAAGACGTTGTACTGTGTTGATGATTGTGGCCTTTGCTGTTTCCTGCAGTCTTTATGCTGAAGATCAGGATCTGCCCCCGGTTGACCTCTTTGACGGACAAACCCTCGGTCAATGGACCCCCACTGACTTCTATGGTACAGGCACTGTCACAGTGGAGGACGGGGCCATTGTCATGGGCAAGGGCAACGACATGACAGGTATCACGTGGACCGGTCCTGTGATGCGTCAGAATTACGAAATCAGCCTTGAGGCGAAGCGCGTGGAGGGCACCGATTTTTTCTGCGGCCTGACGTTTCCTGTGGGCGACGAGTACTGTTCCTTGATCTGCGGGGGCTGGGGCGGCAGCGTGGTCGGACTGTCCAGTGTCGATTACTATGATGCCTCCAGCAACCTCACCAGTTCGAGCTATGACTTTGAAAATGATCGCTGGTACAGGATCCGTGTACGCGTCACCGAGGACTTGATTCAGGCGTGGATCGACGACGATCTCAGGGTGGATCTGGATACCAGGGAACACAATTACACCATTCGTTTTGAAGTCGAAAAATCACGTCCCCTTGGCATTGCCACGTGGCAGACCAGCGGCGCAGTTCGTAACATCCGTGTTGAGGAGGTTGAATCCTACCCCCGATTTGAACCGACGTATGCCTATACACTCCACGAGATCGAGGGCTGGCGCGTGTTTGTGAGCCCCCTGCTCGATGCCAACTATCCGTCCCTGACGCAGGACACACTGCGTCTTCTCACAGACCATCTCTATCGCATCAATCGATGTGTACCGGCCCCGGCCCTGAAAAAACTCCACAACGTCAAGATCTGGATTGAATATGAGGACAGGAACCACCCCTGCATGTGCTATCATCCCGACAAGGAATGGCTCATGACACATGGTTACAATCCGGACAAGAAGGGCTCTGTGGACATTGCCAATGCAGCCAACTTCCTTAAATGGACGCATGATCAGCCGTGGATGGTGCTGCACGAACTGGCCCATGCCTTTCATCATCAAGTCCTGGGCTATGATCAGCCAGACATAAAAAAGGCCTTTGATTGGGCAACGCAGGCCGGACTCTATAAAAACGTCCTTCGCATCAATGGCCAGACAGGACCGCACTACGCCCTGAATAATGACCAGGAATACTTTGCAGAGTCAAGCGAAGCCTATTTCGGCACCAACGACTTCTATCCCTTTGTGCGTGCAGAACTCAAGGTCCACGATCCCAACATGTATGACTTGATGGAACAGCTCTGGAACTCGGATGACCAATAAAGACTGGATCAAGGAACTGGTCACGATCATGGCGCGTCTGCGAGGGGAGGACGGGTGTCCGTGGGATCGCAAACAGACGCATGACTCCCTCAAACGCTACCTGGTGGAAGAGACCGCTGAACTCCTCGATGCGATCGATGAACAGGATGACGCCGCCATCCAGGATGAACTGGGCGACGTGCTGCTCAACCTCCTCTTCCATGCGCAGATTGCCTCAGAGGAGCACCGCTTCGACATTCAGGATGTGGCACGCAACACCTGCGAGAAGCTGATTCGACGTCACCCGCATGTGTTCGGAGACACCACCATCCACACCGCCGAAGGCGTGGTCGCCCAGTGGGAGCAGATCAAACAGGTCGAACGCCAGTCAAAGACAGACAGGACAGAACCCGCACAGAGCGCCATTCATGGTGTGCCCAGGCACCTGCCTGCGTTGCACAGGGCGGCCAAAGTCCTGAACAAGGCAGCCCGTGTCGGATTCGAATGGCCCACCGTCGAAGGTGTGATGGACAAGATCCATGAAGAACTCGCCGAGGTCCAGCAAGCCATCCAGAGCCAGGATCACAAGGCCGTGGCCGAGGAAATCGGCGACCTGCTCTTTGCAGTCACGAACCTCAGTCGCTTTCTGGATCACGTCCCGGAACAGGCGCTGCACGCCACGGTTCAGAGATTCGAACAGCGATTCAAACACATGGAACAACAACTCCTGGCCCAGGGCAGACTCCCTCAGCAATGCGACCTGGACGAACTCATGACGCAATGGATCCAGGCCAAGCGGCAGTACCCATAGTCCGGAAAATATCATACCGCTGATGACAACGGACTGCGTTTATGATGGCGACCGAGCCATTTTGGCCAGGCACGCTTTGGCCGTCTCTCTCAGGAGCGTATGCGATGATTTTTCTGCCTGTTTGAGCTTGTCGTGGATGTCACTTCGGTGCCTCATATTTTTCATGGCCTCCAGATGGATCAGGGCCTTGGCTGCACCCCCGCGCACAGAGGAGAGTTCGCAGGCCAGCGCGTAAATGAGTTTTTCAATGGCCTCAGGTACGGACATACCTTTCTTCAATATGGCATCGGCAGGTGCCCGGTCACTGGTCATGTCCATTTCCACAATCAACTGGATCGCATCCAACTGCTCGGGCAGATGCTGGCCGTGGATCTGGGCATACATCTTGACGTAGTCATGCAACAGGCGAAGCCATCGATGATCTGTGTTAAAGGCATTGAAGGACATCTCGGCATGGGTCAGTTTCACGGGATTCCCCTCTGCGTCCTGATAGAGTCTCCTGTGACCAAAGGTGTAGATTTCCACGGCATCCTGCAGGGCACCGAGCAGGGCGCCCCCATTGAAGCCCTGGAATTTAATGCCATTGATGGGATCTTTGATGTCTCCAAAATCGCCATCCGATACCGTGACCTTGAGACCGTCCTGGTGGTGGGCAATGACAGGCGTGCCCCCTGCATGCGCTTCCTGCTGACTGATACCACAGGGCTCTCCAACATCCCCCCCGGACGGCATGACAAAAAACTGACTGCCAATATAGAGGTTTCTATAGAGGGCCGGTGACAGTGACCCTTCCGGATAGTAGGCAAATCGTCCCTGATAGTCTGGCAGGCCCGCAATCCTGTGAAATTGGGCATCAAACCGGCGTCCGTCAAAGCTGTCTTCCACACGACCACAGATGACAAATTGCGCAAGGTCGTTTGTGGACAGGAAATATTCCAACACCGTGGAACCTCGCATGTTCCAGGGCTCGTATTGAATTGTCAGGCCCTGATCGTGGGCATACACCTTCCAGTCGACCAGCAGCTCGAATCCCTTTTGTCGACTGATTCGGTGCAGCATACCAAAGATGATATGGTCATGCTTGGGATGATCCGGCGTCAGGCGAATACACGGATCATTCTGCAGATTGAGCTTGGCACTCCGCTTGCTCTGTGTGTACTTGAGGAAAAGACGTCTCGCCGCTGCGTGGCTGTAGGTCTCGAGCAGGCTCTTTTTGCTGCCAAACCAGAATCGCTGACGCGCTGCCATGTTGAATCCATTGCGCCGGCCAAAGAATCGACCGCTCTCCGCCTTTTCTCGAAAGAGCATGACATGACGAAACAGCCAGGGTTCGTCCAGGATGCGCTGTCGCATGGCACGGCTCACTGTGCCGATATAGGAGGACGTCTTCAACATGATATGGGTCAGGTCAATGTCATGGCCCGTGCTGCTGTACGGATCAAAAAACAGGCCATAGTGCGAGGCGGGATTCAAATCCAGAACCCTGCAATAGTAAGACCATTTGAGGACATCCTGCTCCGCCAGCACGATGCTGTAAGCCGGATGCGGATTGTGCATCATGCTCAGGGTTTCGGTGTTGGCGAAGTGGGGATCCTCCCGGAAGGTGGACTGATATTGCAGATAAGCGGGGATGAGCCACGTGGGCCATTCATTGGTCTGAATGATGGCGGGGTAATAATTGTAGCAGCGCAGCGCCTCCAGCGCAGACTGGGCAAACAGGCGGGCCCGTCTGAGTTTGTCTTCTGCCGTGGATCCGCCATAGGGTTCATTGAAGTACACCGAATTCTCGAGGTAAATCACCTCCACCCTGGACCGCTTGCCGTGACTCATGCGGTTGAGCTTGGCCCGCAGGAAATTGACCACATCGGGTCGGGCGTCAAAATGGATGGCGCGGCGTCCTTCATCAAACCGGGGGAAAGTCACGGAGGTCGAGTGACCTTCATACCTGGGTGCATAGCGTTTGAAAATCTGGGCACGATTACATTCATACAGCGGTGTCACAATGACCACGTGAAATCCCATTTCACTGAGCACATCGGCAATATCGGTGGTATACAATCCCACACCGCCGGAGCTGCCGCTGAATTTGGATTCCGGAGACACCATGACAATGGTCCCCACATTGATGGCGTGCAGTATATCTGCCGCGCCCTGGCGAACCCCCATCTCCATTTGCTGTCTTCTCATCACGGCCACGCGCATCAAATACTCAATGATCACCTCGCGCAACTGGGGGTCGTCTTCGCTGATCTCGGCCAGAACCATCGAAAGATCGGCCATACCCAATGTGCGGGATTTCAAGATCCACGTCGCAATAATGACAAACAACTCCACAAAACGCTTAAAGCCGCCTCGCTTGAGCTGACAGGCCCTGCGAAATGCCGAGGCAATATACGCGTGACGCACACGATCTTGCTTGCCATAGAGAAAATAGCGTAAAAAGGAATCCGGCAACACATACTTCTCATGGATCGAGTGATCGCGATAGATGATTTCGTACACGTGGGAGGACACGGGTTCCAGGACACCCCCAAACCCAAGATGAATGAGCTCTTCCCCGGACCAGTACCCCCGTTTGCCGCGGCGTCTCCGTCCTTCGGCATTGTTGTATTTCTCTTTGATCTCGTAGATGTCATCCCATTTGATTTCAGGCAGCGGCTCTCCCTGACGGGCACTCTTGAGGGACACATTGAATTCCCTGGCCACGGCCCCCTGGCCTTCGTGATGCGGGTTGGGAAAATTCATGACACAGAGAAAGAACTGTTCGCCATAGTGGCGAATAAAGGCGGCAATGCGCCCGTTGTGCGTTTCGACAGGTATCAACGATCCCCTGGTCAGGGCCGGATGTTCGTCAGCAAAACTGTACAGACTTCTCAAATAGAGCCCAAAGCCTTTGAGTAGGGGGTACTGCTCCAGCAGACCCTGCTTGGCCCCGGATTCCCCTGGCCAGGGATGGTTAAACCGATTGTTGACCCAATGCTTCCAGCACTCCAGATATGCCTGGTCGAACCGCCTGCGAAAACTCCCCTCTTCGATCCCTGGCAAACGGCTGATGTGGTACATGATGGGACCATAGCTGCTGAATACCAGAAATGCGGCGGCCGGCCAGATCATGTTCTGGTAGTTGCTGGTAGGCGATTCTTCATCATGGGTGTTAAACAGTGACATGGTCTGCCCGCCGTAGTCCTGGATGACCCGACGCAGGTAATGCAGATTGTCGTCCATGCCCAGGGGGTGATGCACGGATTCTCCGGCCCGAATGTTCTCCAGGTTCTTGATCAGAGAATTATAGGGAATGGCGCCGGATTGGAGCATGCGCGCTTCATTGCCGTGCCACTGCTCAGCAAACATCAGGGGGATCGAAGGATTTCTTTTCTGGGCTCGATAGTGCAGGTACAACAGGGGGATATTGGGCTGGGCCGTGCCGCGAAGATCCACAGGATCAAACCCGGGCACCGTGACCTCTCCCAGTAGGCGGGCCTGTGCATCCAGGCCCGGATGGACGGGAAAGACGGTATCGTAGCCATGTCCCACATCGATACGGAGGCCAAATCCCAATCCGGCAAGCTCCTCTGCCATGGTCGCCAGTCGGGACACATTGTCAAAGTCCCTCATGTTGACCATGAAACTGTCAAACCACTCATCCCATTCGCCGTCCCACCCGGCACGACGCGACAGATGCTGATCCTGGCCTGCAATATAGACCGGGTAATGATACGGATAATCACACTGGGCCCGTGAGAAATGGGACAGGGCGCAGAGGATGACCTTCATACCCAGTGTATCTGCTTTCTCCTTGAGTGCCAGCAATCCCTCAATGCCCCCCATGTCACGTCGTACGGTGCGGCCATCCCACACGGAAAACACCGACGGATCCGGCCCTGCCTCTCCCGGCCAACCCAACTCCAGGGCCCCCAGCGGATAGATGCGTGTATAGCCCTCGTCTCTGATGCCCTGCAACTGCTCGGCAATCGTGGCAAAAGTCCCGGTGACATAGGACCCCTCTTCATCACGAAGAGGCTGCTGCTGCTGATC
The DNA here is from genome assembly GCA_021736645.1 of Phycisphaerae bacterium. Lineage (GTDB taxonomy): Bacteria > Planctomycetota > Phycisphaerae > Sedimentisphaerales > Anaerobacaceae > JAIPFM01. The sequence continues at coordinate 27,416 of JAIPFM010000034.1, forward strand.
CAAACGAAGATTAAAGGTGTCCGCATAGAAGCTCAGGATGCGATGTCCCCGCTCGTCGGCCACCCACTTCAGCAGGCCATTGGACGCTTCATCATATACCTCACTCTGCCAGGTACGTCCCTGGTCATGAGAGACCTGGACTGAATAGTGAACCCATCCCCTGTGCAAGGAAAACTCGCCCCGGAAGACCAGCTGGGCGCCACTGCTTTCGGCCTTGATCCACTCCATAGCCACAGGACGTTTTCGGTGGCCATTCACGGCCCACAGGAGTCTGGCCCTGACATGACTTTCCTTCACACGATAGGGCTTGGCGATCTTGATCTTGACCTCTGGCTGGTCACCGCGGATCACGCAGCGATTGACGCGACTCGGGGGGAAACTCGCAGGACGCTCGGTGAGCAGGTCCTCCAGGATCTGGCTGACCCGTAATCCAATAGAGCGACACACGCCGCGGTCAGGATGATGCCAATAGTAAAGACTGGCATAGAGCAAACGGAGCGATTCCTCCGCATTATTTTTGTTGCGAATCCGCTCTGACAGTGTATCGACCGCTGAATCCACCACATGGAGGTCACTGGAGATGAGGTTTTCCGCAAGCACGGCCAGTGACGCATCCTTCTGGTATCGCGTCAATGTCTCCAGCCATGGGGCAATAAACCGGTGATGGTCGTAAAAGATGTCGGTACGAACCTGTCCATAGGGCACAGAAAAGCAGGCCGCTGGAGAGGCCATGGCATCCAGGACGTCCGATCCACAGATGCGAATCACTTTGGTAACATGCCTGCCCAGGGCATAGACCAGTACCATGGATTGACCATCCGGAAACAGGGCTCTGAATTTGCGCAACCATGTGAGTTCCTCAGCACTCAATCCCTCACTCTGGGCAAATGCGGGAATCCATCGCGTCACCATGTCTTTGATTTTTCGCCCGGCCCTGGGGTAGAATTCAACGGCTTTATGTTGGAGGGTACAAATAATTAATTTCTCCCCCACCCACTTCCAGAACCGCTCCAGGATCACCAGCTTGTGTCTGCGCAGCAGCACGGCCAGCCACTCGCTGGAGCCCGCGGTGGCGTCTCGCAGTCCAAGTTCATGGATCGTGGCAGCACACAGCTTGTCCTGCTGCGCCAGAAAATGCAGGGAATGATGCATCACCTGGCTGATGTGGGCGTCGGGATGGGCCTGCTGGTAAAAGGCCCGTTCCAACAGCGCCACAAGAAAATCCCGCCTGGACTCCTTTTGCTTCGGCGTAAAACGCAACAGATCCATGTCCAGCAGGACCTCTCTGGGAGTCACCTGCAGCAGCCCGGAAAATGACTCTATCAGGCGAAACACCATGGTCTTGCCCAACAGGGCTCGATACCCATGAAACGAATACTCCCGCAGCCTCCTGGCGGTTTGGTTCAAGGCGCCGTAAAAAAAGCGGATCTGGTTGTGCGTCAGCTGTGAGCCCAGACATGGACCGCGCAATTCACACCCTCCCTCTTCGTTCATTTGTATGAAAGCGTGGCAATCCATGGTCTGTCTTTCACAAGAAAACCCGGTTCACTGCAAAACAGTCGTACCCTGATTTTAAGCGGAATCCGGTCTGATCTCAAACGCAAAACCATGTATATTATTCACAGGACTTCTGCAAAACGCCCTGTGGTGTTCAGTTTTCAGTAAGTGGAGCGCCTGGCAAAATCCCCAGGGGGCAATCTGCAGATACGGGACTCAGGGCGTCAGCCGTGTTGTGACAGGATGGCCAGTAGGTCGTCCCCGATTCGATCCAACGTCTTTTTGCCAACGCCTCGGACCCGCTTGAGTTGTGTCCTGGTGCCGGGGACTTGATTGGCAAGACGAAGGATCACCTTCAAGGTCAGGATCGTGTTGGGGGCCACGTTCTCCTGACTGGCCTTTTTCTGACGCCACACCTTAAGCGCCTCGTAGAGTGCCGGGTGTGCCACAGCCACGGCTTTTTCTCGCGCGCCTGAGGCTTTCTTTTTCCCTGTGCGACGTGTGTCAATCGCAGCCTCTGCCTTGACCTTCAAGTAGGTCTTCACTGAAAATCCCGTGACGCAGGCCTCCAAACAGGCCAGCTTGAGTTGGATCCGATCCATCAATTGATCCGCCACCTCCTCAACGGATTTTCGCACGGCCTTATTGTCTGCTTCCACCACCAGATCATTCATCGGACCCAGGAGAAGGTCCCTTATCTTCTCGGTAAAATATTCACTACCCTTTCTGACCCGCGCCTGCAGGGCCTCGTGGGTTTCAAGATCGATTGTCTCATCTGCACTCATTGCCATAATCTGCACATGAAACTTCCCGGCAATGTCACTGATATGGTCTCGGACGTTTCGATCGAGATCTTCGAACCAGGACACAGGATTTTCCGGCAGGGCAGCGGCCTGCTCGCGAACCCGTTTGATCATCCGTATCATGGGCCAGTGAAACACCTTGAAATCAAACAGGTCCAGCAGCAATGCTTGCTGATAATGATGTTTGGCCAGGGCCAGTTGTTGAGGGCCGGGCTGATTGTTTTCAATGCCGCGTGTAAACGACAGCACGTCTGAATGGGATTTGACGGCCTGCGATCCAATACGTGTGCTCAACACAAGCCCCTCCAGGGTCCTGCAGCGGCTGAGTGCCACATACACCTGTCCGTGGGCAAATGCGGCTGCCGCATCAATGATGACCCTGTCAAAGGTCAACCCCTGGCTCTTGTGAATGGTGATGGCCCAGGCCAGCTTCAGAGGGACCTGCGTAAATGTCCCGGCCACCTCTTGCTGGATTTCCCTGGTCTCTTCATTGAGGTCATACCTGGTATTTTCCCAAGACACGGGCCCCACGGCAATGACCTCATCCTCTTCAGGACACTGCACCAGAACCAGATCGTCTTCAAATCCCTTCAACGTCCCGATCTTGCCATTGTAATACCGTTTTTCCAGGGCCGCGTCATTTTTCACAAACATCACCTGGGCCCCCACCTTGAGTCTCAAGTCTGATTCTGTGGGATACAGATACTCTGCAAAATCGCCACCGACTTCGGCCTTGAAGGCCCTGACCCGGCCCGGCAGGCCGGCCAGTTTTGCCTCATTGATCCTTTGCGCCTGGGCATTGTGCGTGGTCAGGGTAATGACACCCTCGCCATCGGCTGGCACATAATCCGGGCGACAGCGTTGATCCAGTCTCTGACACGTCTGTGCATCCATCCGATTCTCACGGACCCTGTTGAGCAGATCAATGAATACGGCATCACTCTGACGATAGATGTGCTGCAGTTCAATGCCCACAAACCGGGCCTGCTGCAGGGCCAGACTGCTGAAGAAGAAACCCGTGTCATAATAGGGACTCAGGATGGCCCAGTCCTCCTTCTTGATGACCGGTGCCAGTTGCTGGAGATCCCCGATCATGAGCAGTTGCACGCCGCCAAACGGTCGGTGGTGTTCCTTGTATTGGCGCAGGACTGCGTCGATGCCATCCAGCAGATCTGCTCTGACCATACTGATCTCGTCAATGACCAGCAGGTCCAATCCCTTGATGATATTGATTTTGGTGCGGCTGAACTTCCTGGTGATGGCCTGGCCCTGACTGTCCATGGGGTTGGACACGGTAGGGATCAGGGGGCCAAAGGGCATCTGGAAGAAAGAGTGGATCGTGACACCGCCTGCGTTCATGGCCGCCACCCCGGTGGGGGCCACGACAATCATACGTTTGGAACACCGACTCTTCAGGTGGTGCAGGAACGTCGTCTTACCCGTGCCAGCCTTGCCAGTCAGGAAGACGTTTTCACCTGTCCACTGCACGTACTCACGGGCCAGTTTGAGTTGTGGATTTTCAATCATGGGCAAACCACCGCACCTCAAGGCGCTCTTCAGTCAATTTTCCCGGCCCAATAGTGCCGACCCAGGGCCTGTTGTGAAGCAGATTACCGGGGGATCTGCACAGGCCCCGGTTTGCATACCTCAAAAGAACTCCGTATGCTTTGTTTCTGTGGTGACTCAATGTGTCTCATACATGGTCTTATAATCCAAGGAAATGCCATCATGCTCACAGGAATTAAGGACAAGTCTGCCAAAACGGTCTGCCCGGTTCATACCCCACTTGAATCGCTTGGCCAGATTATTGCACAAGTGGAAAACAACACACTGAGGCTGGACCTCTCAGCCTTTGAGTCCCTGGTCCTGCTCAAAGAGATCAGAGACTACTATGACACCTCTTGTCTGTCCCAGGACAAACTCATCGCACTGGACGGCACATCGCAATCCGTCCAGATGGTGTCTGACAGGAGACTCCTCACGCATGTGATTCGTCAGATGATTGCAAACGCCGTGGAAGCCTCCCCCATGGGTCAGACCGTCCACATAGGCTGTCTTGCAGACCACAATCACTGCACATTCTGGGTCATCAACGAAGCGGTCATACCGGAGTTTGTCCAGGACAACATGTTTGTTCGTGACTTCTCAACCAAGAGCCAGACTCGCGGTCTGGGGACCTATAGCATCAAGCTGCTCAGTGAGAAATACCTCAAGGGCAGGACCACCTTCACCTCAAAAGCCAACCAGGGCACCGTCTTCAGGGCGACATTCCCCCTTGTAATAAGCGCGACAAATGCCACGAAGTGAAGATATCACAGACGGCAGTGACTAATCACCCCGAATCAACTCAACAACCTCCTGGGCAGACTCAGCATGAACGAGGGCCCTGCAAAACGCCTTGGACCGAGCGAGTTTGGCAATGTCCGATAGCGCCATGACGTGAGGACCGGATTGATCCGGGGGTGCCACGAGCAGGAAAAAGAGCTTCGAGGGCTCACCATCCAGGGCGTCATAGTCAATGCCAGCCGGTGAAATACCGATGGCGAGGGTCAAACCGGAGACGGCATCGGTCTTGCCATGAGGCACGGCAATGCCGTCTTGAAGCCCGGTACTCATCTTCCCCTCACGCTCCTGAACCGCCTTGAGCACTGCTTCATAGTCTTCAATCTGCCCCGCGTCCTTCAAGATCTGGACCAGTTCTCTCAATACATCAGGCTTATCTTTAGACACCAGAGGCGTCTTCACAATCTTCTCTGTCACCAGCTCAATAAATGCCATGAAACAAACTCCGGTTTTTTTAATTCTTAAATTCCAAATGCTTAACTGGCACCTGACCACCCAGACTAACACAGATTAACTTATAACGTCTCACCTAAAACCTAAAACTTAACACTTAAAACTCAAAACGTCTGTTCTACACCAGCGATTCATACACCTCCCAGACCCTGTCTTCATCCTTGACAATCAGGACAGAACAGGGCACGGCACGCATGGCCCGCTCGGATTCATCGTAAAATTCATCGCGCCGGCTCCGGATGCGTGACAGCTCACCAATGACCAGCAGGTCCACGTCCAGCTCTTGAACCGCGGTCAGCACTTCTCTGTGCACGCTGCCCTTCCGGCAGATCCTTGTCACCGTGAGACCCTTCTTGATCGCAAGTTCATGGATATAGTTGAGATACCGCTGGCCATCCGCTTCCATATCACGCTGGTATTCCAATTGTTCGTCCTGCAAAAAGATCCGGGCCTTGAGCAGGTCCTCCACGGCGCGCGTGTTGACCACGTAGAGGGCAACCAGCTCCGCCCCGGTTCCGGACGCCAGACAAATGGCATACTGGGCCGCAGTCACAGACTGCTCAGTGCCATCAACAAGGACCATTATTCTTTTAACGAGTTGACTCATGATTACTCTCCATGGCTTCCTGAGCACTGACCAGGGCCTTTTTCTTTTCGAGATTCTCCTTCACCATCTTCATGAGCACGAACATGTCACGCTCATTCTCTTCGAGTCTGCTCTGAATATAGTGCACCGTCTCCTTGAGATCCGGGATGGCAATCTTTTCCAGGGCATTGACCTTGCGAATGGTCTTTTTGACTTCATTGGCCAGACGCAGCACAGAAATTTTGAGCTCGGACAGCTTGCCCAGGAGCTGCAGCGCCTCCTTGAAGCAGTTCAATGCATGATCAATCCAGAAGCTCGTGCCCATGGGGCTGTAATACGGCATGTGCTCCTTGAATTCCGTGTCAATCACCGGTAGACTTACACCCATGACCCGCCTGGACCGTACTGTAATCTCCGTATTCATATACACTGCCCCGGTCAGATACTGAACCTTGAGCTTGCCCATATCAAAGACCGCCTGCTCCAGGGCCTCATAGGCCTTGGCCAGGGCCTTTTCCACACGGCCCTGATGATCGGCGGTCTGATCCACGAGACTGAGCAACTCGATGATCAGAATGTTTCGCTTCTGATCCAGCAGGTCATACCCCTGCTGTGCGAACTTAAGATCATGCTTAAGGCGCATCAGGTTCGTCTTGGTCGGTGCGTAATTTAATTGACTCATTTTCTTTAGTTTTCAGTTTTTGGTTTTCGGTTTTCAGTCCCTGACTACTGAACACTGAAAACTTAACACTGTTTTCTAGCTTCCGTAGAACTTTTCGATCTCTTCGTCCGTGATACGATGCAGCTCTTCCACGGGCAGGGACCTGAGCACCTCCCAGCCAATGTCCAGGGTCTGTTCGATACTCCGGTTTTCGTCCTTGCCCTGGCACACGAATTTCTGCTCGAATTCGCGTCCAAACTCCAGGTAGCTGTGATCCAGAGGTGTCAGCTCCTCTTCTCCGATCACGGACGCCAGGTTTCGCACGTCCTTCACATAGCTGTACGCGGCAAAGAGCTGGCTGGCCAGGTGCGGATGATCTTCACGCGTCATGCCTTCGCCGATGCCGTCCTTCATCAAACGTGACAAAGACGGCAGGCCGGCCACTGGCGGATACAGGCCCCGTCCATCCATCTCCCGCTCGAACACGATCTGGCCCTCGGTGATGTAGCCGGACAGATCCGGAATCGGATGCGAAATATCGTCATTGGGCATGGTCAGGATCGGCAGAGATGTAATCGACCCCTTGTGTCCCTTGATCATGCCGGAGCGTTCATACAGTTCGGCGAGGTCGGAATAGAGATACCCCGGATAGCCCTTGCGCGACGGGATCTCGCCGCGAATCGTGGAGATCTCTCGCAGGGATTCGCAATAGTTGGTCATGTCCGTCATGATCACGAGCACGTGCATGTCTTCATTAAACGCCAGATGCTCGGCCAGAGTCAGCGCCGTCCTGGGCGTGATCAAACGTTCAATGGACGGGTCGTCCGCCAGGGACAGAAACAGCGCCACATTGTCCAGCACACCACTTTCTTCAAAGGACCGTGTGAAGAACCGGGCCACGTCATGTTTGACACCCATGGCGGCGAACACCACGGCAAACTCGCTGTTGGACCCGCGGATCTTGGCCTGACGCGCGATCTGGGCGGCCAGCTCGTTGTGCGGCAGGCCGTTGCCCGAAAAGATCGGCAGCTTCTGACCGCGAATCAAGGTGTTCATGCCGTCGATCACAGAAATGCCGGTCTGGATGAAGTCACGCGGGTACTGGCGTGCACAGGGATTGATGGCCATGCCGTTGACATCCAGTTCAATGTCACTGGCCTGGGCAGGGCCCCCGTCAATGGGCTGACCGAGACCATTGAACACGCGTCCCAGCATGGACTTCGAGAGTCCCAGCTTCAAGGGCTCCCCTGAGAATCGAATGCTGGTCCCGGGCAGGGTCAGGCCGGACGTGCCTTCAAACACCTGGACCACCACCACGTCTGTGGCCGATTCCAGGACAATGCCCAGTCGCACGTAGCCATTATGATCCACGCACTCGATCAGTTCGCGGTATCCCACAGGATGGGTCTTGCGCACAAAGATCAAGGGACCGTCGATTTTGTCGACGCCAATATATTCACGACCGGACAG
>JAIPFM010000035.1 GCA_021736645.1 Phycisphaerae bacterium
CAAAGACTACATTGAAACCGTCCGAGGGGTTGGCTATCGGTTCAAAGAGGTTCAATGAACCACTTAAATTTCACCCGCATGCCGATCAGAATGTTTGCCTGAGTCATTGCATGAGATTCATTCTCAAAGCCCCATGCTTCCGTCATAATTCATTTTGTGGGTGCGGATTCAATGTTCTGTGCCCGTTCTAACAGGGCGGATGTCTTTTGCGGCTGGTTTAAGTGTATGTAGATACTTGCCAGGTCTTTAAGTGTGGCGGCGACCACGGGATGATTGGTTCCGAGGTGTTTCTCTCGGATGGTCAGGGCTTGAGCATACAGGGATTCTGCTTTGGTGAAGGCTTCCTGTTTGACATATAGGTCTGCGAGGTTGTTCAAGCTCAATGCAACAGACAGGTGATCTGGCCCAAGCTGCGTTTCTCGGATGCGAAGCGCCCGTTGGTACAGAGGTTCAGCGGTCTTGTATTTACCTTCAGTGCAATACAGCTCAGCCAGGTTGTTCAGGCTTAGGGCGACGGAGAGGTGGTTCGGGCCAAGGTCCTTTTCCTTGATCTTGAGTGCACGTTTGTAATAGGGCTTGGCTTTGGCGTAATTGCCTTGAGAGCGGTATAGGGCAGCCAGGTTGTTCAGTGTCAGGGCGATGGATGCACTATTCTTGCCCAGGTCTCTTTCCTTGATCTCTAAGGCTCGTTCGTAGAGCGGCATGGCCTGGTCGTATAGGCCCTGGGTTTTATAAAGTAAAGCAAGATTGTTCAGGCTCAAGGCCACAAGCGGGTGATTCGGACCACAGTTTTGTTCTGCAAGCTGGAGTGCCTGTTGGGCTGTTTGAATCGCCTCTGGATAGTCTCCCTGTCTGCAATATGTGATTATTTGGCTGTTAAGTTCATTCCAGGCAACGGTTTGTGCGTGTGCAGGCCATGAAACGGCAACGCCGAGGAATAGAATGACTATCAAAAATTGTCTTTTCATAACGATCTCCATTTAACATAATGGCACTATTATAATAAGAGATTGTTAGAGTTGGATTAAAAAAACGAGCGAGAGAAGGATCTTAAAAAAAAAGACTACTTTAATGCTTTTTTAATATAGGTCTAATCCATAGTCAACATAACCGGCTTACACTTCTGCACAGATATTGCAGTACGACAATTGACTTATGATGTCTGTTCGCGAACTGACTGTGAATGTCAAAAAACAGAAGACCTGCCGGTTTATGTGGCTGACAGGGTAACAATTCACTTTATGATTGGAGAAGGAACATGAGAACGAGAATCGCGTTATTGGCTCTTTTGGGCGTATTACTGGCTGGTTTTGCCAGTGCCGAGGAAGTGATGGTCACAGAAGATATTGCCGTGTCCACGACATGGACTGCAGACAATGTGTACAATTTGCAGACCCAGGTGTATGTGTTACCTGGTGCCAGCTTGACCATTGAGGCAGGTACCCTGGTGCAGAGTACTGCGGGATTGGGCGGCAGCCTGGCCGTATGTCGTGGTGCCAAGATCTATGTGAATGGCACAGCGGATGCCCCGGTGATTATGACGTCGACCAATGACGACCTGGTCACCTGGCGTGAAGCCTGTCAAGAATGGGGAAACCTGACTGTGATGGGTAATGCCCTGATCTCCGCGTCTCACTACGGTGGCGAACAGGTATTCAACAACACCAAGACCCCAACCGGCTTGAATGTCAAGCAGATGGAAGGCTTGGTAGCTGTGGAAGGCGCTGAAACCAATGTCATGTACGGAGGTAATGATGACAATGACGACAGTGGGTCCATCAGTTATCTGTCACTGCGTTACGGCGGCAAGGTTGTGGGCCTGACCAACGAGCTCAATGGTCTTTCCATGGGTGGTATTGGTCGCGAAACCAACGTGGATCACATAGAGATCATGAACAATGTGGATGATGGTATTGAAACCTGGGGTGGCACGGTCAACTATAAGTACGTGAGCATCTGGAACGTGGGTGACGACAGCTTTGACGTGGACGAAGGCTGGCGCGGAAAGGCCCAGTTTGGCCTGATCGTTCAGGGTTACAGTGTGGAAGCCAAGCAGGGCTCAGGTGTGGGTGACAACTGCTTTGAAACAGACGGTGCAGAGGACTCTGATGCCCAGCCAGTCACAACTGCCAATATCTACAACTTCACCGTAGTGGGGCAGCCCCAGAGCGGTGATCATGGCACAGCCTGGCGTGACAATGCTCGCGTGCAGTATCACAACTGTATTTGGATGGACCTGGGTGAGCAACTGGTGAAGTTTGATGGTGACGATGGGGACGGTCAAAGTGGCTATGGCTACAATGGCACCCTGTCCTGGGAAGATACATGGACCACAGACTACTCTGTGACGTCTACTGTTAATGCCGGCGATGCTGATCCCTCGGCCCTGTACCAGTCTCAGACTTCTGGTAAGCTGGCCTCTATCACGGACAGTGTCTTCTACCATAACCTGCACAGCAAAGCCTACACTGAGGCCGAAGCTCGCGGTGTGTTCGATGAAGCCAACAACAATGTGGTTGAGCCAGAAGTGTCTCCGATTCGCGAGTTGGTTCGTGGTCCTGAGGTATTCATTTATGGCAGCTATGTACAGGAGCCTGTCACCTTTATTGATCCCCGCGCTTTTAGTTGGGATTCCATCTTCTCAATGGAAACTGCCCCAGACGGCGATGATTTCTTTGCACCCGCCATGTTCCGCGGCGGTTTTGGTCCTTACGAAAACTGGCTCTCCGGGTGGACTGCGGCTTCAAACTACGGCATGACCAACTAAGGTGGGCTGTGGCCTGTAAGCACACATGAGCTTTTTTAAAGTTGTGCTGTATACCCATAATAGAATGTAATCAATGGCAGCGAGCATCTCGCTGCCATTGGTTTTTCGGGGCATGCCTTGATTTTGGCCTTACGAATTTGCCACAGAATATTAACAAAACACTAACACAATAAAGATTACCTATTTTAACATCGTCTGCTATAATAGTGTTCTCCTACATGAATTAACGTAATTTTGATTCCGGGAAATGGTATGACAAGAAACAGGCTAACCATTGTTAACCTATTATTTTATTTGAGTTTATGTTGTCTGAACCAGGGGTGTGATTCTCAAGATGAGCCCCGGTCGGGCGGTGTTATACGAAATGCCTCTCTCCAGGACTATCAGACAAAGCTGTTGGTTCTTGCCTTTGACTCGGCCTCTGGCCTACCGCTTTATCCACATATCAAGGATCGTGCGCGTGCCCAAGAGCAGGTCGTCCAGGCCTGCCTGGAACTTGACCAAGACCAGCGAGCCTATGAGTATATTGCACAAATACCCAATTGGCGGGCTGGTATGGGATATGCCGATTTGGCCTTCAAGAAGGCGCAGTCAGGGGCCACATTTAAAGAGATCGAACCCTTGATCGGCCAGGCCATGAAGGTGGCAGACGCTTCGGAAGGCTGGCGCAAGGATCGCATTAAGGCCCGTGTTGCTCAAGTCCAGGCCTGTCTGGGGAGGGCACAGGAAGCAGCCTCTCTGGAGCAGGGTATTGAAGAGGCGGCAGAATCCGGAAAAGTGGCGCAGATTACGGCCTTGACTTGTCCTGCTGAGGCCTTTGATTCGCACATGGCGGCCTTGGAAGCCCAGGTTGACACTGGCCAATATGATCTGGTTCAGAATGCATTGCACGTGTATATTGCCTTGTTTAATCGCTTTTATGCTGATTCGGAAAAACGGGGATTGGTTGAAGACAAGATCAAGGTGGCCTGGTCTAAGATCCCCTACACGGTTCGCATTGATTTGCTTGGCCAGATGACGGATGTGGCGCTGGCCAATGAGGATCGTCCCAAAGCGATTGCCCTGGCGAATGAGGCCAAGGCTATGAGCGAGCAGGTTGATCTGGTGCCCAGGTTTGCCATCCCTATGATGGCCCAATTGGCCCAGTTGTGTTTTCGCGTTGGCGATCCGTTGCAGGCCAAACAAGAGGTCGAGGCCGCCTTGGCCTTGTATGAAGCCCAAAAGGCCGGAATTGTGAATATTGATCGGGCAGGATTGCTGAGGTCTTTGGCCGAGGCTTACCAGGTCATGGGCCAGAGTGATCAGTCCCTGACACTGTATAGAAGGGCGATTGAGGCGGGCGTAGAAAATCCCAATTCAAGGCCCAGGGCAGAGGATCTGGCAGCCACGTGTTGCTCCATGGCAATCCATGCTGTGGAGCCTGATGGGAGTCTATGGCAGAGGATACACGAGATCAAGGAAAGTCTGGGTGATCCATGGTAATCAGAGCGAGGAAGAGAACCGTTCTAGAGGTTTGAGTCTGCGTGCAAAGGCACGCTTGCACAAGTGGTTGAGGTAGGGTGATATGAGGCTGGATGGAAAAATGTGCAGAGCCCTGGTGTGGGTGTGTCTTGTGGGTATGAACTCCGTGCTGTTTGCCCAGGGGCAAGGCGCAGGTGGTATCCGCGGTATGGTGTATGACAAGGATTTTGAAACACCATTGCCAGGAGCGGAAGTGTTGCTGTTTGAGACAGGTGAGACGCGTGCGACCACGGACCAGGGCAATTACGTGTTTGGACAGGTGACGCCCGGGACCTATACGCTCATCTTTTCAAAAGACGGCTACACGCGCCAGGTCAAGGGCAGTGTGGTGGTCACAGCCGGGGGCCTGACTGAGGTTGATGCCAAGCTGCCAGGTGAGTATACGGAGATGGAGGAATTTATTGTCCAGGACCTGGACTTGGGCGGTGGGTCTGAGATCAGTCTCTTAAACATGCGCATCGACGCACCTGCCATGATGTCCGGCATCAGCGCGGACATGATGAGCCAGGCCGGAGCCAGCGATGCTGCCAGCGCCTTGCGATTGGTGTCCGGGGCCACGGTGCAGGATGGTAAGTATGCCGTGGTCCGTGGTCTGCCTGATAGATACGTGAATTCGCAGCTCAATGGGGTGCGTCTTCCGACTGCGGATTCTGACAAACGTGCCGTGCAACTGGATCAGTTTCCTGCTGCGTTGCTTGAAAGTATTCAGGTGAGTAAGACATTCACGCCATTCCAGCAGGGTGATGCCTCAGGCGGGGCCGTCAATGTGGTAACCAAAGGCATTCCTGAAGAGACCACGTTCAGTTTCTCTAGTCAGATCGGCTACAACAGCCAGGCTTCAGGCAGCGATTTTTTGACGTATGATGGCGGGGGTGTCAGCTTCTGGGGCATGGATGACGGAGGCCGTGACATTCAGGGCGACAAGCTCGGTCAGAACTGGGACGGGGCCGTGGGCGTGTCCAGGGATAGTGCCCCTATGGACTACAAGTGGTCCCTGTCCGGCGGCACCAAGAAGACCCTGGACAGCGGTATCAAGGTCGGCGGTTTCGGCAGTTTTTTCTACGAGCAAGACAGCTCGTATTATGAGAATGGAATTGATGACAAATACTGGGTGAAGAATCCTCGTGATCCCATGACCCCACAGGCCAGCCAGGGTACGGTTCTGGACGGGAATTTCAACACGTCCCTGTTTGACGTGACACAGGGCAGTCAGGAAGTGAAATGGGGTGGCCTGGCAACCGTGGGTATGGAGACTGAAAAGCACAGCCTGTCTTTGCTCTATATGTACACGCGTGCGACTGAAGATACTGCAACATTGGCTGAGAATACACGAGGCAAGGCCTATTATTTTCCGGGCTACAACCCATACGATCCTTCCGATCTCGGCAACTTGATTGATGGCAGACTGGCCTCACCCTATTTGCGGACTCAGACCCTGGAGTACACAGAACGAACCACGCAAACCCTTCAATTCAGTGGGAAACATACGCTCCCAAAACTTGATTTCAGCCTTGATAAGTATGTGACCCTGCTGGACCCGGAATTGGATTGGGGTGTGGCATTCAGTTCAGCAGGGATGGACCAGCCTGACAAGCGTCAGTTTGGCTCTGACTGGCTTGCCGAGTCTGAAGACATTGGTTTCTATACGGATGGTGCCTATCG
>JAIPFM010000036.1 GCA_021736645.1 Phycisphaerae bacterium
GAGACCTTCAAACAGAATGCCACGGACATCTTCATGGATTGCCCGTCTCGGGAGCGCGCAGGCTGGCTCTGTGACAGCTTCTTTACAGCGCGCGTGGCATTCGACCTGTGCGGCAATACCACCATTGAAAAAAATCTCTTCGAAAACTATCTTCTACCGCCGAGTTTTCAGCACCTGCCTGAAGGCATGCTGCCCATGTGTTACCCGGCCGATCACGATGACGGCGTGTTTATTCCGAACTGGGCCCTGTGGTTTGTGATTCAACTGGAGGAGTATCAGGCCCGCAGCAGTGACCGGGCCCTGGTGCAGGCCCTGCGGCCGAGGCTCGAGGCCCTGTACGAGTACTTCCAGAGATTCACCAATGAGGACGGCCTCCTGGAGACACTGGAGAGCTGGATCTTTGTGGAGTGGTCTCAGGCCAACAACTTTGTACAGGATGTCAGTTATCCCACCAACATGCTCTATGCCGCAGCCCTGGCCGCAGCAGGCCGAATGTACCAGGAGCCCGATCTGATGGCGCAGGCCGAGCACATTCGCAGCGTGATTCGGCGACAGTCCTTTGACGGTGAGTTCTTTGTGGACAATGCCGTGCGCAAAGACGGCACGCTTCAGGTCACGCAGAACAGAACCGAGGTCTGTCAGTACTTTGCGTTCTTCTTTGATGTGGCCAGCCCCGAGACGCATGACGCACTCTGGCAGAAGCTGGTCCATCAGTTCGGCCCGCAGCGCAAGCAGACCGGGGCCTTTCCCGAGATCCATCCGGCCAATGCCTTTGTGGGCAACTACCTTCGATCCGAGCTTCTCAGCCGCTACGGCCATCCAGCTCAAATCAAAAAGGAGTTGGGCGATTTCTATCTCTACATGGCGGAACAGACCGGTACGCTGTGGGAGAATGTCGGCGCGTCCGCCAGCTGCAATCACGGGTTCGCGTCTCATGTGGTGCACAGCCTCTATCGGGATGTACTCGGTGTGACTCAGGTGGATGCGCAACAAAAGACCATTCGCATGAAACTTGCCGATGTGGGCCTGGATTGGTGTGAGGGCCGGATTCTGACGCCTAAGGGACCGGTCACAGTTGCATGGCGCACGCAGGGCGATGACACGGTCTGTCGTGTAGATGTACCTGCCGGATACAGGGTGGAGATGGACAATCAAACCGGTCGGAGACTGGTCCTTCGGTAAGCAGGGGTTTGACGGGCGAAGAAGTTTCTCCCTTGAAGCGCCACTGACTGGGGTGGTATGATGACCGGCGTTGTCGGGCTGCAAAGTCCTGTGAGTCGCCATAGATAAACCCAAGTGGAGTGACACTGACATGATGAAAAAATACCTGCCTCTTCTGCTTTGCCTGTCGTTGCACTGCGCTGTCCATGCGGTTCAGCAGCCGAATATCGTGCTTGTTTTTGTGGATGACATGGGCTGGGGCGATTTCTCGTGCTTTGGCAACACGGCCGCTCAGACCCCGAACATCGATCGCCTGGCCAGCGAGGGGATTCGGTTCGAGCAGTTCTACGTGAACTCGCCGATCTGTTCGCCGTCCCGTACGGCCATCTCCACAGGTCAGTATCCACAGCGATGGCGCATCACGTCGTATCTCAACAACCGCAAAAGCAATGAATCGCGGGGCATGGCACAGTGGCTCGATCCGAAGGCGCCCATGCTGGCGAGGTCTCTGAAGCAGGCCGGGTACGCCACAGGTCACTTTGGCAAGTGGCACATGGGCGGACAGCGTGACGTGGACAATGCGCCGCCCATCACGGCGTACGGCTTTGACCAATCTCTGACCAACTTTGAAGGCATGGGCCCCAAGCTGCTGCCCCTGACACTCAAACCGGGGCAGGAGAAGGCCGGACGCATCTGGGCGGATGCCGAGCGATTGGGTCAGGGGTATCGCTGGATGCTCCGTTCTGAGATTACCAGCGGCTTTGTCAAGGAAGCCATCGCGTTTGTGGACAAGGCCGTGAAGGACAAGAAGCCGTTCTACATCAATCTCTGGCCCGACGATGTGCACAGTCCGTTCTGGCCGCCTGTTGACAAGTGGGGCAATGGCAAACGTGAGTTGTATCTGTCCGTGCTTGAGGAAATGGACCGGCAGCTCAAGGACCTGTTTGACCGCGTGTGCAAAGATCCCTCGCTGCGCGACAATACGTTGATCCTGGTGTGCTCGGACAACGGACCCGAGACCGGCGCAGGCACGGCAGGGCCGTTTCGCGGGTACAAGACGCAGCTGTATGAAGGGGGTATCCGCTCCTCGCTGGTGGCCTGGGGTCCGGGCCTGCTGGCCAGGCAGGACCACGTGGATCGTGCGTCGGTGTTTGCAGCCATTGACCTGGTGCCCACCTTGCTGGACCTTACAGGGACACCCCGGGTTCAGGGCGTGACATACGACGGGGAGTCTGTGCTGGAGACTCTGCTTGGCAAGGCCAGCGCGTCGCGACAGGCACCCCTATTTTTCCGCCGTCCGCCGGACCGCGATGCGTTTTACGGGGATGACGATCTCCCGGATCTGGCTGTGCGAGCAGGGCAGTGGAAGTTCCTGTGCGAATACGATGGCGCAGATCCGGAGCTCTACAAACTGGATACAGATCGCGGTGAGACCCGCAATGTCGTAGCAGACCATCCTGATATAGCTGCCAGACTGTCCGGACTACTTCTCGCCTGGCACCAGTCCATGCCGCCGGACAAGGGGGCTGACTTTGTCAAGGCGTCCCCATAGGCGACATTCAAACTCATCTTATCATTCAGCAGAGGAGCGAGACTATTGAAAACGAACGATTTTGTGAAAAGAACCGTGCTTTCTCTGGTTATGATCAGCAGCGTCCTGTGTTTTGTTGTTCAGTCCTGCACAGCCCAGACCACGAAAGCCATGGCCTGGATCAGTGTACAGGGCAGCCGTTTTGTCAATGAATCCAGTGACACGGTTATTTTTCGTGGCGTGAACATCAGAGACCCGCACGACCTGGCACGCTCAGGGCACTGGACAAAATCTCACTTCGAAGAGGCAAAGAAGTGGGGTGCCAACGTGATCCGTCTGCCCATTCATCCCAGGGCGTGGCGGGCCCGGGGTGCAGAGGCCTACTGTGAACTGCTTGACCAGGCCGTTCAATGGGCTCGGGATCTGGGTCTGTACCTGATCCTGGACTGGCACTCCATTGGCAATCTCAGCCAGGAAAAGTTCCAGAGCGACATGTATGTTACCACTGTGGAAGAGACACAGACCTTCTGGCGTACCATGGCCAAACGCTATGCCAATGAACCGGTCGTGGCCCTGTACGAACTGTTCAATGAACCCACCGTGTCCGGTGACCGGTTCGGTGACATGTCCTGGTCTGCGTGGAAGCAGATCAATGAGGACCTCATCCGTGTGATCCGGGAGCACCATCCAAAGGCCGTGATCGCAGTGGCAGGATTCAACTGGGCCTATGATCTCACACCCATCCGCACAGATCCCATCCAGGCCCCGGGCATTGTGTATGTGAGTCATCCCTATCCGGAGAAGCGCAGGGCACCGTGGGAATCCCAGTGGGAAAAGGACTGGGGCTTTGTGGCAGACCAGTATCCTGTGATCCTCACTGAGATTGGATTTGCACTGCCTGAGGAGAGGGGGGCTCATGTGCCGGTCAGAGGCGATGAAACCTACGGAAACGCCCTGGTGGAGTACGCGGCCGGCAAGGGCATCTCCTGGGTGGCCTGGTGTTTTGACCCGGCCTGGGCGCCCGCCATGTTCACCGACTGGGACTACACACCCACGCGCCAGGGGGCCTTTTTCAAAAAGGTCATGAGCGGGCAGTAATGGCGTCATACCCTGAGAATACTGGAGTTTGATCATGATGTCTTTTGTTTCAAAATCGGTTTGTGTGGTGCTACTTGGCCTGGCCATTATCTGTAGGCCTCTTCATGCGGAGATGTCGAATCCTCTCCCGGGTCAAACCATACTCGATTCCGGCGCAGGGCGTCTCGAGGTCACGGCGAGGGGCACTGCCTATCAGGTGGCGATAGGTCACGAGCAGGGCGCATCGCTTGCGCAGCCCGCAGAGGGGCTGTGGTCTGTGGCCATGGAGTGGGACAACGACTGGCCCGCGTTCTGGCGGCATGGTCAAGCGCTGACGTGTGAACGCTCCGGACCTTGGCTGGTGCTCACAGGTTTGGTGAAGACCGATCAGGGCGATTGGCGCATGCAGGACTCGTATATTGCCGAAGGCCGACGCATTCGCTGCGTGCGCCGCTGGCAGTGGACGGGCGAGCAGCCTGTCCGTCGTGTCACGCTATCGGTCAGATGGCAGACACCCAAACCGAGCGGCGCAGTCATGCTGCCGGGTGTGTGCATCTACGGCAATCCCTCGGGGAGCCGCTCCGGCGCCGAACGGGTCGCGACCTACACAGGCAGGCCGGGTGACGAGTTGTTGTGCGAAGAGCATCGCGTGTCCATGCCCTTTGTGGCACTGGAATGGCAAGACGGGCCGCGTTTCAGCGGTGCGGCGCTGCACACGCTGGCATCCCCGGCCTCGCATGCCAACAAGGCGGATCAGTGGTGGTCGCTGGGCCTGACCGGGCATGATCAATTCACTGAATTGTGCCTGCTGTCCGGTCCCTGTTCGATCAATGGCAAACGCGGGGTTGTGAAGGCGAACCAGGGCAAGTTCTTCCCGTACACGGACACGTATCTGAACGTCCCTTCAGGGGCGGTCATTGAAAAGACGTTTTACCTCCAGGTCTATCCCGTGGCACGCAAGGGCTCAGGATTTCAGGTGCCTGTGGCAGAGACACTCGATCTGACCCATCCGTTCAGCACGGACGGCCTGCCGACCCTCCAGGAGATCCTTGAGGCCAAGGTTCGCTTCACCCTGTCACGCTGGCATGAGGGACCTGTTTCAGCAGGCTTTCGCATGTATGCGAACCGCAACGAATACGTGATGGGTTGGTGCGGTCAGGCCGCTGCGCCGGGGTATGCGTTATTGGTACTGGCCAAAACGCTGAATGCCCCCAATGCAGTGACCATGGCTGCGCGTGCTCTGGATCACCTGGCCACAGTGCCGGTGGGCGCCGAGGGGTTTCCGGTACGCTACAATCCGGACGAGAACCGGTGGTACGGCGAAGATCCCGTGTCCCAGGGCCAGGCCATGGAGAACGTTGCCAGGGCCATTGGGGCAGGGCGAAAGATGGCCTCCGTGGACACGTCCACCTGGGAGGCCTTTTTACGCCGGGCGTGTGACGTGCATGCAGCACGCATCCTCGATGAACGCTGGCGCCCCAAATCCACCAGCGAGGGTTTTTTCGTGTCCCCTCTGTGCAGGGCCCATGCCTTGTTTGGCAAGGACGCCTACAAGCAAGCTGCGATCAAGGCAGCCAGGCACTTTGCTGATCGGCACCTGGACATGACCGAACCCTACTGGGGCGGCACACTGGACGCCAGCTGCGAGGACAAGGAAGGGGCCTGGGCAGGCTTTCAGGCCTTTCTGGCCGTGTATGAGATGACCCGGGACGCACAGTATCTCACCTGGGCCCAGCACGCCATGGACGTGACACTGACCTATACGGTGGTGTGGGACATTGACATGCCGCCGGGGCGCTTGCGTGATCATGCCTTGAAGACACGCGGCTGGACCATTGTGTCTGCACAGAATCAACACCTCGATGTGTTTGGTGTGCTGTACACGCCTGAGATCTATCGCATGGGTGTGTATCTCAAACGCGATGATTTGAAGAAGCTGGCTGCGGTCATGTACCGCAGCTGCGGGCAGATGCTCGATGCCGCGGGCAGCCAGGGCGAGCAGCTCAACCATACCAACTTTGTCCAGGGCATGAATCATATCCAGGCCGTGGAGAAGATGCGCGGTACGTATCGTGAGGACTGGACCGTGTACTGGATGACCGCCCACTTTCTCAATGCCGCTGCCGAGTTCCAGGAGATGGGTGTGTCCCTGGAGTAGTGTTTTTCT
>JAIPFM010000037.1 GCA_021736645.1 Phycisphaerae bacterium
ACGGACAAGGGCGCCTTCTGGATGACGCTTGACGACGGGAGGCATTGGACGGAGCATTCCCTGGGCCTGGCCAATGGCTATATTCGAAGCATCTGTGCGTCGCGATTCAACAAGGCGCGCGTGTATGTGTCGGTCACGGGCATCAACTATGATGATCTGGGATGTCACCTGTTTGGCTCAGATGATTATGGCCAGACCTGGCAGTCGATCGTGGCCAACCTGCCCGATGAAGTCGCCTATACCATCCTGGAAGATCCGGTCTATGAAAACATCCTCTATGCCGGACTGTACAGGGGCGTCTACATCTCCGTGGACCGGGGCAGAAGCTGGTCACTGCTTGGCCCGGGCATGGCTGCCACGGCCATTTCCGATCTCGTCATCCAGGAAAGAGACATGGATCTTGTGGTCGGCACGCATGGACGCGGGATCTACAAAATGAATCTCCGCCCGGTTCATGAGGCTTTCAAACATGGCCTGCCCAAAACCCATCTTCTATTCAATCCACCCACCGTTCGGCTGCCGGGGACGAGCCCAGCAGAGAAGGTCCCCATCACCTTCTACCTGATGCATGAGGCCGCAGTCGAACTGCAACTGAATGATGCCAAGGGGGAAACGATCTGGACAAAATCAGTCTCAGGTCGAAAGGGATTTAACCAAGTCAGGTGGGATCTCGTGATCAAAAACAACAACAGCCCGGAGCCCTATTTCTGGCGCTATTCGGACTCTGCGAAGGCCGGCCAATACGAACTCAGGATTGTGGGAAAGGCCATAGACCTGAAAACCGGTCTCACGATTGCCCGCTGACGGCAATAGGGTTCTTTTAAAAGGGAGCACGATAAGAGACCTGACCTATCTTGGATAAAGAACACAGGGTCATAAAGCACACAGGGTCAGACATCACATTAACAAATGGCCCTTGCCAAACTCCTATTGCTAATCTGATGTCTGACCCCTGAAGGCAATGACTCTATATTTAGTGTTGACAAAGCACTAGGTTCACTTCAACACAATGTCCAGCGTGACCGGCATATTTTCATACAGCGTGATCTTCTTGCTGTGGCCATTGCCACCGGATCGGATCGACACCTTGCCGTCGACCTTATCGACTGTATCGATCTCGCCGGGCAACTGCAAAATGATTGACTGCTTGATCGCCGACTTGAGTGTCACTTGGATCTTCTTTTTGTCCCACGTGAGGTCTTTGACTTCAATCTGGCCTCGGCAGAGCACGCCTTGAACGCTGCCCGTTGGAATGGCTTTGGGTAGTGCGGGCAGCAGTTTGATTCGACCCAGTTCAGAGGCCACGAGCATTTTGAGTATCACTGCGGGCATGCCGCCGCTGATGTCCATGTTGAACAGCGAACGGTGGTTGTGCATCGACGCCATGTTGCCAAGCCAGTAGCTGTTGGCCAGACGGACCAGGGCAGCATACGCCAATTCACCTTCACCGAGGCTGGTGGCTGCCTGACCGAGCTGCACCACGCCGAACGACATGAAACCCGCTTTCTTGTAGTGGTTTTCGAGCTTGTACTCCACGATCTTCCGGAAGCCTTCTGCCAGTTCGGGATCGCGCTCGATTTCCGGATCCAGTCCGTCGTACAACGCGTATAGATGTGACGAATGGCGATGGTTCAGGGCATCAGCCAGCTTGGGCGTAAGCCATTCCTTCACGAAGCCGTCCTCGTTGTACATGTACGGCGGCATCTTCTCGAGCATCGCCTGCCACACGGGGATCTTCTTCTTGTTGACCTTCAACTGCTTGGACACGGTGATGAGATTGGTCAGCAGTTCCTTGGCAGCGGCCACGTCCATGGTTGCGTTGAACGAACCCTGGTTGCGCGTGTTGGCAGGGAAGTTTTCCGGTGAGGTGGTCGGGCTGAACTTTAGCTTGCCGTCCGGTCCTTCGACCAGGTAATCCTCCCAGAACATGGCACATTTTTCCATGATGGGCAGACAGTGTTCAGCAAGGAAGGTCTCATCGCCCGTGTACAGGTAGTAATCATAAAAGAAGTGTGCCGTCCACGAGGCGCCGGCCACCCACATGCCGCCGGCAAAACTCGGGGCCAGGGCATTGTTGTACGCATGCGTGGTCGAGCGTGACGGCAACACAATACCCCGTGCCCCGAAAATGTGCCTGGCATTGATTTCCATGTACGGCACGATCGATTCAATGTAGCGGGTGTACGCCAACATCAATTCCGGTGTGTTGCCTCGCATCATGGCCGCGATGGCCGACGGCACGTTGCCGTTGTGCGTGAAGTCACTGGCCCACGAAGGCACATATGTCCCGGCCCACACGCCCTGCAACACGGGCGGGAGCTCGCCTGTGCAAGAGATGATGTTGTAGCGGGCTGCATCAAATTCTTTCTCGACCAGCGCAAAATTGAGGTTTTCATTGGTCGATTCAGCCAGCAGTGCTTCGGTGGTTCGCCCGTGATCTTCCGGCATGCCGCCAACATTTAACTTCATGCGCATGAAC
Organism: Phycisphaerae bacterium; assembly: GCA_021736645.1. Classification (GTDB taxonomy): domain Bacteria; phylum Planctomycetota; class Phycisphaerae; order Sedimentisphaerales; family Anaerobacaceae; genus JAIPFM01. Next base: position 2,480 of record JAIPFM010000037.1, read on the forward strand.
ATTTCGCCGTGAATGCGCACATGGCGTTCGAGTAAGGCCTTGAAGTCGGGCGTAATGTTCGACAGACGCTCCTTTGTCTCGGCCAGGCGAGGAAGCCTGGGGTTGTAAATCAACTGAATATCGACAAACACCAGAACCTGATCCGCTCCGGTGATGGTCATGGTCGAATCTTCCACGCTCACCTTGCCGCCGGTGGCCTTCACTTTGGCCACGCCTTCGAGGTTGTGAATACTGCCCGGGTAGGCCTTGGCAAAGCTGTTGGTGAAGGTCAGAAACGACGGATCAGCCAGGGTATTCACATCGGCGATGTGCGTGCTGAATCGAGCATTCGATTGCTGGCGCGTCCTCTCGTTGATCTTGTCACTGAGCGTGCGCGGCGTCAGCTGCAGACGACAGTTCACCAAACCGGCCTTGGGCCCGGTGATCTGCAGGACCACGACCTTGTCGGCACGTGACACAAACATCTTGCGTTCAAACGCACCGCGGTCATCGGCCCAGTGTACCGTGGCCACGCCGGTCTGAAAATCGACCGATCGCATGTAATCGGTCACGTCACCCTGTGCGTCCATCTTGATGTTCATGTCAAAGGCCGGTACGAACGGATCGGGATACATGAAGCCGTCCTGGCCGGACAAATCAAATGCGTACTGCGTGGCCTGCTTGTACAGGCCGCGATCGATCAGTTCACGCACCTTGAAAAGCTGCGAGGCCGTGTCCGGCGGCACGACCGGATCGCCCATGGGCAGGAACAGACGTTCGTGCGTGAACACAATGGTATCGTCCAAAGGACGGCAGAACATGTTCGCGCCGAGCGTGCCGTTGCCGCTGATCAGGCCCTGTTCCCAGGTGGCAGCGGGCTCGGCACTGATGAAGCCGCGTTTGGGCACCGGTAATTTCGCGGACGCAGTCGCCTGAACGAATAACAAAACAGCGATCAGCGCGACAAGGCAGGTCAGGCGTTGAACATTTTTTGATGTCATGATGGGTCTCCAATAGATATTTAAACAACCTTGGGATTGATTATATGAGCACAGTAAAGGCAGATCAATGAAAAAAACAATGGCTTCACTGGCGCAACCTGACAGCGTCAGGGATCATTCCAGCACCAATTCTACGGAGGTGTAGGGATTCGGATAGGTGGTGATCCAGACCTCCGGCTTGAGCTGGGGACTGCAGCCGGCCAGGCCCAGCGCCACCACGTCCAGTGACCGGCCGCGCATCTCCGGTGTCACAGGGAAGAAGTACGTGTCATTGGCCGACCGAGTCGCCGGGCCGTATTCAAATACCACGGCAGGAAACGACACGGCCCGCTGCGCAGCACCGATCCATCGGCCGTCCAGACGCAGGCCGACAAACGCCCCGTCGCGCCCGTGCTCTCCGTTGAGCGCCACGCACAACCTGCTATTCGGAGCCGGGTGGCCGGGGATCGATACCCTGGTCTCCCAGGCGAGTTCAGGCCGGGCCTTATCGCAGGGCGCAAACAGGACCGTGGCGTCCGGCGTGACGTCGAAACGTACCGGTGCCCCGCGGTCAAGGACTTCGATCTCGGCCGTGCGATCCGGGGCCGGAGCCAGGCGCAGGTAGCGAAACGCCTGACCGTCCTCGACCTGGGCCTCCCAGTGATGCAGATCGAAATCCACAAGCTCGTGCCTGCCCCCATTGTTTTCGATCACTGCGACCTTGACCGTCTGGCCGCGGCCTGGGTCAATGCGTTTGAAGACCACGGGACGCCACGCGTCCAGGCTCACCGCCACCTCGGCCGCCATCTCGGTCTGGAGCCCGCGATCCCGGTCCGGATCATGCAGCGTCTTGATCCGGATGGTCTGGGCCCTGCGCACCTGGCCCAGGTCGACACGCAGACAGCCGCCCGACAGGCGCTTGTCCTGACGGTAGTGAAACACGGACATGAAGGTGTCCTCCCGGCCGTCGAAGAGGTACTTGTCCCAGATGCCCCGCCGCCAGAACAGTGCCTGGTCGAAAAAGGCCCGGCGTGCCTCGATCACCTGCGCAATCTTCGACGGACCGGACCGTTCAAGCGACTGAACTTCCAGCGCGTCATTCGAGGCGGCAAAGCATGTGGCCTCGTAGAGCTGTTCGGCGTCCTCGGGAACGGGCCCAGGTGTCAGGTCGCCCAGTTTACGGTGCCACTGTGGATCCGCGGGGGTCCCGGGAAACTGCACAACCGCGCCGTCTTGGAACAACTCGGGCGCAGCCCTGCCGGCGATCTTTGCCTGGCTGAATTGGCGCGACCCGGCTTGGAGCTTGACCGTTGTCGCCAGAGAGGGCGGCCCCAGCAGCTTGATCTTGACCGGCTTGCCGGGCATGTCACGAACCACTTCGTAGGTGCACCCGGTCACGGCGACCTCGTCACACGGCTTGACCGTGGCCATGACCAGGCAGGACCGGAACGGATCGACTGTCACGTCCACAGACGTCCCGTACTCAAAGGTGCCGAGGATGACTTCCGACGGGTGGAACCGCCGCACCGACACAGGGCCCACGGACGTGAGGCCGATGTCCCGGTCGAGCTGCACTTTGACAGTGAGAGGCGTCCAACTGTCGTTGCGCAGTGTCACGAAGCGCGTCTCTCCATCGCCGCGTGCCACGGCGTGCCGGCCGTAGCTTTCGGGAAGCACCATACCGTGGACCAGAATTTGCCGGTATCGAAAGTGGAGGTTAAAGAGACGGGCCAACTTGGGGAACTCGTCGTCTCGCAGCAGCCAGGGGTTGCCGTAGATCTGCGGCGCCAGGATCAGAGAGCGGTTGAATCCCTGAAGCACCAGGTCATCTTCCCAGAAGTCCAGACAGGACGACAGACACACACCGCAGTCCTCGGTCAATCGTCCGAGATTGGGCGGCAGGCCGCGCCGCAGCACACCTTCACGATGGTGCGTGGCCGTGCCCCCATTGGCCATGTGCACGTCGATATAGGTTTCCTGACCGCCCCAGAGAAAGGTCGTCACGTGCCGCTTCGATTCGGCGTCCAGGTTCAACCGATGATTGAGTACCACGAGGTCCGGCGCCACCTGGCGGCACTCGGTCATGGCGTGCACAAAGGCCGCCTGTTTCTCGTCTCGCAGCTGCCCGCACACGGCGTCGAACTTGAACAGTTGAAGGCCGTAGTCCCGGCACAGACTCACCAGCAGTTCCGTGCGTGCCGCCTCTTCCTGCGCGGTCTCGCCGAAGCCGTCCGGTCCCCCCCAGAGCCCCAGCCGACAGTCGAAGGACCTGGCCAGTTCGGCGATCTCTGACCAGCCGTTGGGAAACTGCTTCCTGAATCGCTCGGTCTTCATGCTGCCGTAATACCCCTGGCTGTCAATGGCACCCGCGTCAAAGGCATAGATGCCCAGGCGCATCCCGTACTCGTCGTGCAGCCATTTGAAGAACCGCAGATTGATCAGGGTCTGCGCCTCGGTGGCCCCCTCGTTCGTGTTGTTGATCCATGAAAAATACTGCGCAATTGAGGGGGTCTCCTCCGTGATGGTGCCGTACTTGTCGGATGACGCCTCGGCCGAGCAAGCGGTCGACACGAAAACGAGAAAAAAGGCCAACACGGGCGCGACGGCCCATTTGTACCACAGGGAATCGATCATAATGAACTCCTGGCATTAAAGGTCACAGACCAGTTGATCCGGGCATTGGCATCGGACTCGATGACCAGGTCGGCCAGGTCGGTATTGTCCCGGCGCACGGAGATCGTGACCCTGGCGCCGTCGGCCCGGGCCTTCACGGGTTTGCAGCCGTTGAGGGCGATGACCACACGATACGGCTCGTTCTCGATCACGTTGGAGACCGCGTGCAGGCTTTGAGTGGCGATGTCCCATTGCGGCTTCTCTACAAGATCCACGTACCCCTGCATCACGTGACGGTCCGTAGAGATCCATTGAGGGTGGGACACAGCCGCATGTATCGAAAGCATGCGTGCCTCGCCTGGTTGGACAGACTGTGTAAGAGAGCCTCTGCCGCTGACGCGTCCGGCAAAACGGTTGTGCCAGAAGTCGTAGCAGTAGTAATCCTTGTCCGCGTCCAGACCGAACGCACCAAAGGCCGTGTCGCCGCTGATCGGCAGGGTAAACTCACGAATCGCTTCACTATCATTGTGGAGAATGAGCTGGTGCCAGTCTTTGGACATGGCAAAATCGAACACCGAAGGAAACTCGCTGACAAAGGCATCCAGCGGACGTGCGGACAGCGCTGTGTCGTGGAAGGGAAACACGCGGCTCAGATCGTGCAAGGCCTCGGGGGAAAACAGACGCAGACTCTCTGTCAACAACAGGCGCCCGGTGATCCCGTAACTGAGTGTGAGAATAGTCCGGCGCTGCTGCGTGGAGATCTCCTGCTCCTGCCTGGCGCCGTAACGCAGGAGTGCCTTGCCGTCCATGTCGTAATTAACCAGACGCCGGTTCTTGTACCAGCGCAAAGCAGCCTTTCTGATTTCAGTAGGGCGCATCACATTGGTGTCCCCTGCGGTACGCACCGAGTCCACCAGCCCCAGTGTGGCGTCCGAACCGATGCCCAGACGTTCCTGCAGGTAACACACAGGACCCAGGCCGTCCCGCGCAATACGGAACACGTTTCGATACGCGGCCGTGGCCGTGGCATACCGGTCTTCCATGCCGCCGCGTGCCGGAAACGCGCGATCCGGATAATCATAGAATACACCCTGGACGCCGCCCTTGCACAGATTGGCATAGACATCGTGCAGGTGGCGGATGAAGTCCGCATCCGTGTAGTCGTAGCTCTCCTGGACCATGGCGCCGTAGATCTTGCCTCGAATGGCGTGCCCCTCCACCTGACGCTGTCCCTGGCTGTTCAGGATATATCGATGAGGATCATTGAACAGCATGTGCCCGGGGAAGACCTCTGCATAGTCCTCCGAACGCACGCCCGGTTCAAAGTAGGTAAACGGAATGCCGCCGCGCTCGATGATGGCGAGGCCCCACTTCTCCGTGGTCTCGTACGGCGCCTTGATGTGTCCGCCCTCCACAATGCAGCGTTCCTTGCGTCCGTGCATGCGCCAGTGCTCGTCGTCCCACCAGCCCTGCTCATTGTTCTGCTCGTAGCAATCCGGCACCAGGCGCACGGCCATGGGCCCGTACTTGAGAAAACCGCTGGCCGCGATACGCTCCATTTCCCGCACAGAACCGGGCGTGTCATTGACCGATCCGGTATCACCGCCAAAGTGCTTGACTGCAAGAAACCACATACAGGTCGAGGGGAACGTGTACGCATTGATGTCAATGCCCTGCGCGGTTTGATATGTCCTGGCATATGTCTCCAGTGCGTCAAAGGGATTGTCGGTCAGACCGTCAATATAGAAACGGTCGCCGGACTCATAGGTCTGGCCCGGATCGATGCGCCGGCCCACAGGGTCGTCTGCGCAGACGTCGGCCCCCAGATTCTGGCCGGGGTCGCTTTCCACAAACTTGCGATAATCGGCATAGGTCAGCCCCCCCAGGACCAGGGATCTGGGCCGGTCCCTGTGCGCTGCAAAATACAGCATATTGTTCTCGGCCCGGACCTTCTCATTGACAAAGATCCGGTTCATTGCACCCCCGCTGTTGCCGTTGAGCATCTTGAGGTTGTCATGGTTGCACGCGGGCAGAATCTGATTTGTGCGCATGACACTCACGCGGCGCAGCCGAACTGGTTCAGTGCCCCCATTGCGGCAGGCCCAGCCCACATCCAAAAAGTGCTGACCGGGATACAGGACAAACCGAACGCGCAGCTCGGCATCCTGGCCGAATGTACTGACCAGTGTCACGGCCCTGCCTGTACCGAGTGCGCTTGTATAGGGCCCTGTTTCCACGCGCAGGCTGGCGTCTTTGCTGTGATAGGTTGTCACAGGACCGCCTGCCTCACTGTCTCCTTGCTTCACATCGACCAACTCACGATAAGGTGCCACGGTCATCACGACTTCAGCGTCTTTTACAAAGGCCTCACTGCGTACCACATCAATCAGATCATAGGTCCCGGCCTGGGTGTCAATGCGCACCTCGACCAGGCCGTTGGACAGGGTGAATTTTGTGGCCTCATCAGCGGCTCCCAGAGGTGTCTGGGATATGACACCCACGAAAGCCATGCAGCCAACGAACATTGTACAACACCTGTTTTTCAACATAAAAGAATCCTTCCGTCAATATTTCATTCTTTTATATCAACCTTGAACCGGTTTCAAAACTCCTTTCTACCAGGATACTCCCCTTTCAACAAGTTGGAAGCCAGATTGGATTCTCAGACGGGCCGCAAGCAATCGCCTATCTCACACATCGAATAAAAAAAGGCGGCCCTGGACTTGCCAGGACCGCCGGGTTTTTAAACTGTGATGCCAGGCCGAACGATCAACGACCTAGAACGGCTTGTCAATGGACCCAGTCCAGCCTGCAAGCCAGAGCAGCTCCTCACCGGTCAGGGCTCGGTCATAGAGTCGAACCTCATCAATCAGGCCGGTGAAAAACCTGTCTTCCAGGGGACCACTCATACCGATTCTGACATCATACTCGGGCGTCAGGTTGTAGGGGGTATCCGAACCGGAGTTGGTCGTATCGGGCAGACCGTCCAGATAGAACTGGGTGGCCGGAACCCGTAAGCTGGCGCCCTCGGTCACAACCAGGGCCACATGGTGCCATTCATCATCATTCACCGGTGTGTTGCCTCGGAGGTTGCCGGCAGCATGCTCCGTACGCAAGACACCGCCTTCGACACGCCAGCTCAGACGCGTGGCCGCAGCCTGCATACCCCAAGTCACCATCTCCCCATCAGAAACCGTCTTGATCCAGTTGCTGATGGTAAAGGGCTGCTGTACCCCATCAATGGCATTGATACCCTTGAATCCATCGATGTTGACATAAGCGGTTGTCCCATTAAAACTCAGGGCCTGACCTTGAATGCCGGTGTCCCAGGCCGCATCGATCATGGTGCCGTTGCGTCCGTTACCGGAACTGTCTGCTGCCACAGTACCGCTGCCTTCGTCAAACAGCCACGCGCCGACCAGGCCGTTCGCGTCCGGATCCTGGGGCGTAAAAACTTCCCCGGCCTTGGGGTAGAGACGAATGTCATCGAACAGGATCATGCCAGAGGCACCTGCACCCTCCACACCCAGCGTCAGCTTCGTGATGTTTGAAAGTGTGGTATTCACGGTACTCAGGTCGATATTCCAGGCCTGCCAGGAACCACGTGAAAGATTGCCATTGTCACGATCATACGTGACCTTGACATTGTTGATCATGATGAACATCGTGCCCGTATTACCGGCCCGGCCCTTGAAGGCGAGAGACAGAGTCTTAGCGCCGCCGATGGTCCAGTCCTGCGGCTCAGCAAATGTCCGTTCAGTCTTTGACGCCACACTACCTGTATTGCTGTAGTAGAATGGCATGGACTGACGACTGCCGGGTATGGTGTCACTTGTTTCCATGATGGAGCCGTCAAAGTGACTACTGCCCGGACTCCAGATGTCATGACCGATCGCAGCCCCTGTACCATTGCCCCCGTAGGCCACAGGAAAGAAATCATCCGCTGAATAGCCAATACCATCCAGCCATGTCTGGAAAGGACGATTGGGCGACTTGTTGCCGTAGTCCTCAAAATCTTCCACGACCCAAGCAGAAGGTGTGCTCAACTGCCATACTGGGCCTGCCCACACAGAGGGAACCTCAGCCTCATTGACTTCATCCACACGCCAGTAGTAGGTTTGATCCAATTGGAGATCAAGGGAGGTCAGGTCCAGACTGTGGGTAGAGGATAAAGTAGAAGGGGCTGTGCCATTGATCACAGCATTCACGTCTGTACTGACATAGAGAGTGTGTTGACCGGCTTCGCGACCTGCACGCCAGGACACCACCGAATCTGGCAGCACATCCCCTGAACCAGATGCCGGAACAGGCGAGCGTGCATACACTGGAAGGCCGTAGAACTGGACCTCAGACACACCATATTGTTTGAGAAAACCGCCCCAGTTGCTCAGAATATTGAGCCTGACGTATTTGGCCAGGGCCAGACCGAGGTCAATCACCTGAGGGTCACTGTAGGTGGAAGCCCCGGGAGCCTTGCTGATCTGACTGGATTGGGCCAGGGAGGTCCAGTCCACACCATCCAGGGAGGTTTCGATGTTGACGTCCTTGATGCCCCAGCCAATAAAGGTCTCGGACTTGCTGTTGGAATTCCAGATCAACATGTGATCGAGTTTCTGGACCTGGTCGAATTCGACCATCAACCAGGGCGTTAAATCCCCCGACGCACTGAGCCACATGGTGTCACTGTCTTCCGAATGCGTGCTGCCTTCAAGGCCGGAACCATTCACCGTCATGTCAGGGGTGTTCTGGCCCGTGGAACTTGATGCCGTGGCCTTGCTGACGTCCACAGGAATCATGACAGAATAGGGCTCCACCTGAAAACTCCAGACCTCACCCTTGAATACGGTCTTGTCCGGTGTGCCGTTGACTTCATCCACACGCCAGTAATAGGTTTGGCCGAAATCTAGGCGTTGCTCCGGCGTAAAGCCGGCAGCACTCTGCCCCTGGCTGACCCGCGTACCGGCTGTGCCGTCGCTGACCTCATCAAACACAGTCCCGAGGTAGACATCATGTGCGGCTGCATAGACACCCGGTTTCCAGGCCATGGTCACATCGCGGGGCACATCGGAATCCCCGTCTTTGGGCTCAGGCAGACTGGCAGCCAGCCCCAGGGTGACACCCTTGGTCACGATATCCTGGATCTCAATCTCGGTCAGAACATGATCGAATAGCGCGACCTCATCCAGCATCCCGGTAAAGGGCGCTCCTGTACCCACGTGGCCCATGCGCAGATCATTGGCATTCGGGCTCACGGCACGTCCGTCTTCACATATCTTTTCGGCTTTCAGTTCACCATTGAGATACCCCTTCAGTTCCCGCGACGGCCCGTCAAAGGTAAAGGTCAGGTGATACCATTCCGTCTTGGGGACATTGTCGGCAATGATGATATCGCCGCCGTTCCAGGCGGTGTTTGCCCCATGCACTCGAAACCAGACCCCGCCCTCGTTCTCATCGCGCGAATAGACCGCCCACCCGGGCTCGGTCGAATAGTTGTCGGCGTGCTGACCAATGGGGCGTTCAAATGACTTGGCCGGATTGAAACACCAATACGACAGACTCATTGTATCGCCGTATTGCACATTGCCGCAGTTTACGTAGTTTGTTCCGCCAGGGAATTCCAGGGCAGAACCCTGATAACCAGCCACCCAGGTGACATCTCCGGTGATCTCGCCGGGCCAGTTGCCTTTGGCATCGCTGACGGTTGACCCCTCCCCTTCATCCATGGGCCAATAGGCAATCAGTTCTGCTCGAACAGAACTGGACATCAGGCAGGTCAATACAAGGCAGGTCAACAAACACATTCTTCTGTACATGACAATCCTCCATTCCGACACGTGTTTTCGCACTGTTTAACGATTTCCGGATACCCATACTCAGATACGCAGGCCCCGGCATGGAAACAAGTAGAGAATCCAGACCGGACCTGGACGGATTGGCATAAGCCGTGTGAACCTTCTTCCTCTGGCACTTCGTTTTGCAGGCTTTCAATAAACGGACGCTCACAAACGGAGAGTCTGTCATCACCATCCTGGTTGCCAAACCATCACCATCAATCACATAGAAAAGCCAACGCGGCAAAACCACAAATAGCCAGATTCAATATCGACATTTACACTGGGAAATACAATTCCATAACGAGCAAATTTTTATCCATTTTGAGAAGCAGCAAAATGAAGATTCGGCTCATTTTTCAATATTCATTGAATTCTATTGTCAAACCAAATGGAATTTGCATAATACCAAAATAAACAAACAATTAGCCAAATTAGGCTATTCAGTTTAAAAACCGGGGTAGCGAAATGAAGAAAATGCCTAAAGTCCTCGTTCTGATTGAGGCAAGCAGGGAATTTTCCAGGGGAATCCTATCCGGCCTGGCCCTGTACTCGAAAATTCGCGGGCCCTGGATGTTCGTCATGCGTCCCCCGTTTTACGTGGAGGACACCCTAGATTCGACCGTCATTTCCTGGCTCGATACGCTGACCATTGACGGCATCATTTTGCAGGCCCGGTATATTACCGACCGAATCAGAAAATCGGGCGTGCCCCTGATTGCGATGGACGCGAACACGAACCTGAAAGGGATCCCCAAGATTCTGTGCGATGACCAACGCATCGGGCAGATGGCAGCCGAGCACCTCCTGGAATGCGGATTTTCCCACTTTGCCTTTTGCGGCTTCGATCACTTGACCTGGTCTCAGCAGCGATGCGATAGTCTTCGTCAAACCGTGGAATCCGCTGGGTATCCGTGTGACATCTATCGGCAGTCCCAACAAGGCGTGGCGCAGTCATGGACATGCGAGTATTCTTCCATCATCGACTGGTTGGCAGGTTTGCCCAAACCACTGGGATTGATGGCCTGCAACGACGACCGGGGACAGCAGATCCTCGAGGCCTGTAAGATTGCAGGGTATTCCGTGCCCGAAGAGATTGCCGTGGTGGGTGCAGATAACGATCAGTTGGAGTGTGCGCTTACAGCACCTCCGCTTTCCAGTGTGTCGTTAAACCTGGAAAAAGCCGGTTACCAGGCTGCCGACGCCATGGACAAGCTAATTCAAGGCAAGAAGACCGGCGATATTATCGTGGATCCAATCCAGGTGGTTCGGCGTCAGTCCACGGACATTGTGGCGGTGGGTGACGCAGATGTGTCAACGGCCCTGCGTTTCATTCGCGAACATGCAGACAAATCCATTCAGGTCAACGATGTCATTCAGGTGCTGTGCGTGTCACGCAGAACACTGTATGCCAAATTCCATAAGGCCTTGGGACGCAGCGTACACGACGAAATTGTTCGTGTGCGCCTCGCCCGTATCAAAAGTCTGCTCACAGACACTCAGTTGTCGATTTCCCGCATTGCCAAGGTCATGAACTTCACCGGTCCGGACAAACTCTTTCGCTTCTTTGTCCGAGAGACAGGCAAAACACCCACCGAGTTTCGCAAGGACACTGTGGGTTACAAAATCTGATTTTCCAATGATGGTTGATACACCGTACCGTTTGCTCCCCTGCCAAAATTGAACCACCTGTCAGGCGGGGTTCCTGGATATACCGCTAGTAGCCTTCTCTCTTGTCCAGTCTTTTGTAAACCCTGCTGTCCAGTGTGATATCGTCACGTCGATATTCCGGTAGCGGCCAGTACTGGGTATACGCCGATCCTTCGCGCGCTTCCTTCATGATGTCACGCATTCTCTTGACCACGTCTGCATGGGTTGACGCGACATTGTGCTCCTCACCGATGTCTGTGCGTATGTCATAGAGCTCTATCGGCTCTTTTGTGCCGCCAAAACGAAAGGCCTTCCACTGTCCCATCCTCACGGCCTGTTGCTTGGCATACTGACATTCCCAATACAGGTACTCCCTGGGCGTCTGTTCATTCGAGCGGCCCAGCAGCGTGGGAACCACTGAGATACCGTCCGTATGGGCCGGGGCCTGCACACCGGCCAAATCTGCAAGGGTGGCCATCAGATCCCATGCCGCCCAGGGGAGGTCATGGGTTTGCCCGGCCTTGATCTGACCAGGCCAGCGAACGATCATGGGCACACGGATGCCCCCTTCGTACAGGTATCGCTTCTTCGCACGGAGGGGGCCGGCAGCATGAAATCGATCCGTGTATTTGTAATAGCTGTTTTCATCGCCATTGTCGCTGGTCAAAAAAACAATGGTATTTTCATCCAGATTCAGTTCCTTCAGCAGGTCAATAATCTGGCCGACGTGACCGTCAAAACGCGTCATCATGGCGGCATACAGTTTCTCCAGGTGGGTCCAGGGCCGATCTCCATAGGCACCTATATCAGGGATCTGGATTTCATCCCCGTCCTGAGGCGATCTGCCGTGTGGGACCTGCGAAGGGAAGTACAGAAAGAAAGGGGCCTCTCGGTTTTCCCGAATGAACTTTGTAATCTCGGCCATGAACAGGTCTGCCGAATAGACGCCCTTGTCACCGACAATACCCGGGCGCCGCACGTCATCAGGTTTGTTGGATTCGAAGGTGATCCTTTCATCGTTCTTCCATAATTCCAGCGGGTAGTACTGAAACGCCGCCCCTGTGCCTCGAAATCCCATCCAGGTATCCCATCCATGCTCGGTCATCTTTCCCGCTGGCATGGGAATCCCCGCTTCGAGCTTGCCGAATTGGGCGGTCCTGTAGCCTGCGTCCTTGAGCACGCGCCCCAATGTCGTGACATTGGGAGGCCAGGCCCAGTCCGGAAAATTGCGCATATATCCACCGCCGTTCTCGAGATTGATGTCCACGTGCGGCGGGTAGTTGTCACGGATCGTCGCATGCCCCGGGTGCTGCCCGGTGATGAGACCGCAGCGGGACGGCACACACACCGTGTTGGCTGCATAGAAATCCGTGAAACGCATGCCCTCTCGAGCCATCTGATCGATGCAAGGGGTTTGAATGAGCGTCTGACCGTAGCACCCCAGGCCCGCATAACCGAGATCATCGGCCATGATCAGTATGATGTTCGGCTGGGTACGTCTGGATCGGTCAGATGGGTTTCGTTTGGGTGCAGTGCGTCCACTGGCCTTGGCCTCTTCCAGCAGGCCCTTGAGCTCGGCCACGATCTCGGGGTGCTTACTGTACAGGTTGATCGTCTCACCCGGATCATCGGCCAGATTGTAGAGCTGGCCCGGGGCGTCGGGATCCGTATCGGCAATGGCATAGGGCTTCAGGCCCCACTCGCCTTCACGCTCGTAGTTGTTGCCGCCCGATCCCTGGTGGTCCAGCAGTTTCCAATGGCCCTTGCGCAGGGACATCTTCAATGTCCAGGTCTGCTGAAGCAGATAGGGACGCACAGGCCGGCTGCCCTGCTGGCCGAGCAGCACGGGCAGCATGTTGAAGCTGTCCTCGGCCGCGTCATTGGGCAGGTCCGCGCCCACCACGGCGGCGCAGGTGGCGAACACATCGGTCAGGCTCAGGGGTTCGTCGCATACCGTGCCGGCCTTGACCTTGCCCGGCCAGCGCACGATGAACGGCGTGCGGTGGCCGCCTTCCCACTGGTCGCGCTTCACGCCTCGCCAGGGGCGAGCGCCGTCGTGCTGGTGATCACGACGCATGGCAATGACGGTAGGCACTTCAGGGCCGTTGTCGCTGCCGAACATCACGACCGTATTGTCCGCCATGCCCAGTTCGTCCAGCGTGTTCATCAATTGGCCCACGATCCAGTCCATTTCAAAGATGAAATCCCCATGCGGGCCCGCCTGAGTCTTGCCCTTGAACGGGTCAGCCGGGAACGAGGGCAGGTGCACCGCCTGCATGGAATGAAGGAGGAAGAACGGTTTGCCCGGATTCTCTCTGGCATGGTTGCGCAGGAACGCCTGGCTCTTCTTGAGAAACACCAGGTCGACTTCCTCAACATCGAAATTTGGTGCGATCATGCCTCGACGGTTGTCGTTGGCATAGGGGTGCTTGGGCAGGTTTGTCTTGTCCAGCAGGCCGGTGGGCGGCACGGGGATGCGGTCACCGTCCACATACGCGTAGAGCCAATCGGTCGTGGGGCAGGACACGGTGCCGTAGAACTGGTCGAACCCGCGATGAATGGGCGCACCCGTGGCCGGGCGAGAGTAGTCAATACGTTTGATTCCTGCCATCCCGTCCTGGTTGATGGGCTTGCCGTCCTTGTCGTAAAAGGTCATACCAATGTGCCACTTGCCGAACATGGCCGTGGCATACCCCTGCGCCTGCAGCATGCTGCCGAGCGTCAGGCGCTCCGCTTCGATCATGCACGGTCCGCCCACGCCTGTGAACACGCCGCCCTTGCCGGTCCGAAAGGCCATGCGTCCGGTCAGCAGTGAGTAGCGTGTGGGCGTACACACCGTACTGGGCGAGTGGGCATCGGTAAAACGCATGCCCTGTGCGGCCAGGGCATCGAGATGGGGCGTGGGGGCCTTGGCCTCGGGATTGTAACAGGCCACGTCTCCATAGCCGAGGTCGTCGGCCAGGATGAACAGGATGTTCGGTTTGTTGTCGGCTGCGTCGCTGAGGCCGGTGAATACAGATAGAAGCATGAGCATGATGACGAAATAGATAAAACGCATTATTGTCCTCCAGTCAGGATAAATGCCTGGGTGTCATGTCAACCGCGGCCCTTCGGATTAAACTCAGGGCTTGAATGCTGTTTATTCTTTTAGTCGAGAGTGGCTGCAGCATTCATTCAACCGTATTTATCAACGTGCCTATGTATATACCATGGTTTTTTGTGCTGTGCAACGGAGAATACAGGGAGACAGCCGACCCCGGATTGCGAGTGTCTGCGTTTTGCATTCCCGGGTCAGATCTTTAGTTTAGAACGGGTTGGTCTTTCCTGCTTTCACGTCCAGTTTGCAGCGTAAGGTCAATGAAACCGTTTCACGGAACCCGGCGCCTTCAACAAACGGCAACGCATTGATAAAGACAGGTTCAGAAACAAAACACTCGGAAGGCCCCAATATCCACTCAAAATACTCGCTGTTATATCCCATGGCACCATGGTCAGTGATGAGTCTCAGGGCCGAAGGCACGTCTGAAGCAAGAATGGTTCCCCTGGTCTGCTCGGCATTTCCAAAGCCGACAAGGCTCGACACAGCACCGCGTTCAGACGGGGTCAGTAAAGTGCGGTTTAGAAACGCCTCCTTGAGCTGAATATCCTCAATGACCAAATCACTCAGTTTGAGCCAATTCGGACTGTTGTTGCTGACTTCAATCCACTTGCGTATGACAGGATATTATCTCCTGCCACGGCAAGACTTATGGTGTCAACATCCCTCCCCCGGATGTGGATTGTCCTTGTCAACTTCCCGGCCACAATATGGACCTGGTCGCCGTCGGTATAAATCCTGTAATCCTCATCAACAGCCGCAGCGGCATGCGTTCCAATGGGCCACAGAGAAACCATCGTGATAATACATCGTATGATTTTTTTCATAGGATACTCGTTGACATTGATCGTTTGTACACAACGACAATGATGCGGTTAACGTACCACAGTCTTTCGAATTGCTGTCTTTAGTGCGACCCGGCCAAGTGCGGGTTTTCCTTTGGAGGTCGAGGTCACCAGGACCTGCAGCCTGTTATTGCCGGGGTGAAGTACGTCGGTGACATCCAGCGTAAATGGAGGCATCCAGAGGGTATCAAAGACCGTGTCGTTCAGTGTCACCTTCGCCATGATCGACACCTGGCCCAGGTCCAGCGTGACGCGCTGGCCCTTGCCAAATGCGGACGGCAGGTCAAATGTCTTGGCCTGCACCACCGAAAATCCCTTCTCGTCTTTTTGAGTTGCCTGCCAGGCACCTTCAATCATAAAGGTTTGAGCCCCCTGTTCAATCACCAGTTGACGCCTTGTGCCGTCACTCATGGTCAGTGTGTAGCTCCCTGCTCTGGCTGTTTGGGCTGTGAGCCTGTTGTCCGGATCATAGAACAGATCGAGATCAGCAGGTGACACCTCTTGCCCGCCAACCTTGACCTCGACCACTGAAGGCCGGGCTGTTTCCTCACGCAGCACCACAAAGCATGAATCTGACTTGTCTTTCACATTGAAACAAATCCTGGTGCCGTGCTTGACACTCTGAAAACGGGCCAGCTTTGTGATCTGACCGGTCACGGGGTTGAACAGCTCCGGCACCCGCCCGCTGACACGCAGGGTGGCTTCAAACGGCCCGGCCTTTTCGAAGTTCGACAGGAAGAACATCATGCCATTTTCCAATTGGCGCGCTTTCCAGCGGATGTCACAGCTTGTGTCGGAGACGATCGGATCAACGCCGGCCGCCTGCAGGGCCGCCGCTGTCACGGGCACGCCGTCGATGACCTTGCCGCCCTGTTGCCTGAGTGCCTCCAGGCGTGCAAGCACATGGGGACGTATGTACTTCACCTGGGGCATGGCCAGCCGTTGGTAACGTGCTGCAATGCGCATTGGATCCTGTTCATCGTACACCACCCACTGACCGTTCACCACCTGCAGCTTCCTGAGAATGGCATCAGACCCGACGTAGTCATAATCGTATCCCTGGGGCACGGGATTGGCCGGGCCGGTCATCTGCGGGGCAAAGTCTCCGATGTACACAGCCACGTCTGCCACAGGATCGCCCTGCTGCAGCATGGTGTGGCAGCGCTGCAGATACGTGACCCAGTCGCGGGCCTCCATGAACCAGGGTGTATTGCGGTGGAAGGCCGTGCCGAACCAGGGGTTCTTGCCTGGTACACCATCCCGGGTCTGGAGGGCGTAGACGTGAAGCACAAAGTGATTGATGCCCTCGCAGAACAGTTCCTCACCACGTGCCTTGAAAATATAGGGGTGGTGCCCGAGATCCAGACTGCTGGTAAAGGCCTCGGCATAGACTCTGCGTTTGCCGTAAATGTGCGCGGCCGAACTGGCAGCGCGGCACTCAATAGTACCCAGGTTTTGATTCGTCCAGAACTCGCCGCCGATCTCGTCGGAATACCCCCCGTAGATCAGAAACTCGCCGGGGAATCCCCAGTGTCCGTAGTTCTCAGACCAAAGTGACAGTCCGTGTTCATGGGCAATGTCCCGGAGTCCGCCCACATAGTTTTCCGCGATCATGTCAGCCACAGTCCTGCGCAGATCCCACAGAAACCGATCCGAGGTCTTGGCGCTGTCCACCACGCGTCCGGTCATGACCGGCAGAAGCGCCATGGGATCGTAACCGTTGCGTCGCTCAAACTCTTCAGCAAAACCGTCTGTCCAGTTCTGAGCCCCCTTTTCATAACTGTCAATCGTAATCCCCTTGAACGCAGCCTTTTCCTCTGGGGTCATCTCTCCGAGCAGCCGATCGAACATGGCGTGAAAGTGATATTCGGTGTGTGCCCTGCTCATCTTGTCACACTCCAACCCCGTGGCCTCAGGGGGGGCAGGACTGTTTTCCTTGCCAGTGGTCTGCATGCCAAAGTAGATGACCGTCCACTGGCCTTCAGGCAGCGTGCAGGTCAGCAGGCCTTGCGCATCGAGCTTGTCGCTGAGATCAATGATCTCGGTCTGCTTGACAACCGTGGAGGTGTCCTGCGGCTCAACCGTCTCAGGGAACCTGTAGGATTCCCAGGTGGGACTGGGTGTAGGATGCATCCTGCCCAGTTGCTTTTCAATGACCTGGGCAACCTTGGGCTCGGAAGTCAGTACGACCTCGCAGTTTGGATCCGGCACCAGTTCAAACGCCTGAGCAGTGACTTCCTTGAAACTGAAGGTTTCAATCCCTGCTGGCAGGAAATCCGTGGTGGGGTTCGAGCCGCCGGTCTGGATGTGGGCCACGAGCGTACGCTGACCGTGCTGCAGGGCATACAGTCTGGCATCGGCCGTGCCGTGGACCACCAGGGCGCGTGCAGGAAAGGGCTCGGTGTGACCAAAATAGAGAGAGTCACCTCGCTTCGACCCCACAATAGACACAGCCTCGAGCCGAGGCACGGCCAGCACGGCAATATCCTGACTTACCGCCAGGCCAGCCGGACGCACCCTCTGGGAGAACGCCCCGCCCCGGGCAGGAAACTCCTGCCAGGCGACCCTGCGCATGGACTGTTCCGGCGCAATCCAGGGACCACCCGACTGACTCCAGCCCGGTGCATTGAACGACATCAGCTCCACGGACAGGCGGTTTGCCTCCTTCAAGGCATGGTGTGTCACGTCATACCACTCGTCAGAGAACATCTTCACAGGTCCGCCGCCTTCAATATTGCCGATCATGGCGCGCTTGATCCCCACCCTGGCCATGGCCTCAAGGTCCCTGGTGACCCCCTCTTTGGAAATGTCATTATTGAGCCAGTACCAGTAACACCAGGGCTTGGACTCCTCAGGCGGATTCACAAAACTCGCGTCTAAATCGTTGGCCTCAGCAGCCACAAGCAGACACAGGGAGAGCCACAGCACGGTGCAGCCTAGGAACCTGTCGGAGCATCCGATCTGGCGTCGAGCGGCTTGTTTTGCGACTGGACTGCGTCCGGCTGTATCGACGATAGTCACCGATGTCATTGTTTTTATCATATCATTTTTCCCAAACACATTTATCAAGATCACACAATGAGAAGAAGGGCCTCCTTTTTCCATAAAGAAAAAACAAACTCCTTCCGGGTCTCTTCTATACTGCGGGCACGATGGCTTTGTACTGTCGAAGCATGTCCCGTATATCCTCCATGGCCACCTCTGAGACTGTCGTTTGCTGCCGCGCAGCCAGCGCAGCTGCAGCACCAGCGGCCTGGCCCATGGCCATGCAGGAGGCCTGCACGCGCAGACCCGAGTTGGCCAGCCGGTCGCTGGACACACAGCGTCCGGCCACGATAATATTCTGACTGTTCTTGGGCACCAGGGCGCTCAAGGGAATGGTTGGCACAGTGCCCCTGGCCAGGGGCTTGGGTGTGACGCCGCTGCGTGTGTGCAGATCCACTGGGTAGAAGGCATAGCAGACGGCATCCTCAAACACGCGTCCTGACTGATAGTCCTCCACGGTGATCACGGTGTCGCCCAGGATGCGATAGCTCTCTCGAAAACCGGCTTCGGGCTGCATGTGCATCAGGCGTTTTTTCGCAGTACGGACTTGTTTGAGCACGGACTTGCGTCCGTTCAGGTTGGCTGCTGTGACTGTACGGGAATTCGAAGAATCGGCTCCATGCACGTATACACTGTCCAGCAGGCCTGAGCCCGGTCCATTGGGCCGTCCGGGATTGTGGGCTGTGTCCAGTTTGAACAGCATGGAGCCCGGCTGCGTTTCTTGGTCGCGAAGTCGCGGCAGGTTCAGCAGGCCGACCACCTCGGCACCGCCCGTGCAGTCAACAATCTGTTTGCACAGCACACGTCGGCGCGTGCCGAAACCGGCGCAATCGACTTGCCAGCCGTCAGCGGTTTTGTGCGTCGACTGCGGAAATTCGTAGTAAGCGATCCGGACACCGGCCTGTTCACATTTCTCTTCTGCGAGAAGGGCATAAAGAAAGGGATTAACGCGTACCTGATTTTTCCAGTGACGGTCAGGCACTTGCGAAAAATCAGGAAGCGTTCCACCATCCAATGCCACAGTCTCACACACGAGTTCCCAGCCAATGCCTGCAATGATCTGCTTGCCCCAGGCATCAAACAGTCCGGGAAATGACACGCCGGCTGTGGTCGTGGTGCCGCCCAACTGACTGTTGCGTTCCAGCAGCAGGGTCTTGGCCCCGGCGCGCCCGGCCTGAATGGCGGCCATGATGCCGGCCGCACCGCCGCCCACAACCAGAACGTCACACTCGGTTGTCACAGATCCCTCCGGGTGTGCATGCAGGGCTTGAGGTGTGGCCCCTCCATCCAATGCCCCTCTGGACGAGGCGACCAGAGCCATACCAGCCGCAGAATACTGCATGAACTGTCGTCTTCCTAGAACGTACTTCCCGGATGTCTTATTCACAATGTCAACTCCCCAGTGCCTGCCAATCCCATGTAAAACTCAAACAGGTGTCCACACCCATAGCGACGCGGCCCACTGCGATGCCATTTTTCTCGATAAGGCAGCCCTCATGCTGACGGGTATCTAGTGCTGTGTCAACACTAAAGGTTTGGGTTCCTACTTGTAGCCAACGGACCTCTGAGGCGTCAGAAAGCCTCGCCCTACTTCAGTAGGGCTTTGTTGCCTTCCTTGCAGCTATCCATTGGATACTGCGCAATACCCTCAAATTTAGCGTTGACAAAGCACTAGTGCGCAGCAGCGCCCAATTTATTGCCGATGCCCACAATGACCGTGGACAAGATAAGAGTGGCAATACCGGCGAGTACGCATCGTATGGTATGCTTGCTGGATCCCTTCCATTCGTGGGTCAGCAATCCAATAGCATTGCTGGTCACAATGATGAACGCCATGTGCAATGTCCAACTGGCAAAATCGTATTTGCCCATTTGCGTGGATCCCATACCGTAAAAGAAAAACTGAAAGTACCACAGCACCCCGGCGAGCATGCATAACAGATAATTCAGCGAAAGTTGCCCTTTGGGTGCAAAGCCATAATCGGTAAATGTCTTGTTCTTGAAGCTGAGCCAAAGACACCAGATACAGTTGGTGGTAAATCCACCCAGCAGGACAATCACCAGCAGTGGAATATTGGAAAGGACCGGACGTATGCCCAAATCAACGGCCTTGTCCTGGATCGGTGCGCCCGCCCTGAAGGCAAACGCCATGCAGGCGCTCAGGATGCCTGCGAACGTGGCCACGAAGATGCCCTTGGTAAAATTGAACTCCTTGATGCTGTCAGCCTTCTGTTCAGCGGACAGCCCCTTTTCCTTCATCATACCTGCTTTTCCGCAAATGACGATACCCAACAGACACACGGCAATGCCGCCCAGGGTCACCTGGCCAGATGTCTGGGTCAGTAAATCCGTGAACGTGATTGCGTTAGACCCTGGTGCGGCGAAGAACTGATCGTAGAGAGGAGGGATGAGCGTGCCAAACATCGCGCAAAATCCCAGGGCCACGGACACGCCCAGGGAAATGCCGAGGTATCGCATGGACAGGCCGAATGTCAAGCCCCCAATGCCCCAGAGCAGTCCAAAGAAGTACGACCAAAAGAGCACCTTCACGGGGACAGACGTGAACACCTCAATGAAGTTCGGCATGACAATCAACGCCATGACCAGCGGGGCCACAATCCACGCAAACACACCCAGAAGCAGCCAATACGTCTCCCAGGCCCAGCCCTTGATCCGCTTGCACGGCGCATAGAAACTACCGGCTGCAAATCCCCCGATCGCATGGAATATCACACCTAGTATTGGATTCATGGGTTCCTTTCTGATTTAATGCCTGTGGCTGACGTCCTTGATTTACTTCCGGCTGAGCAGAATTTGAACAGGCCCCAACAGACCAGAAGAAAAGAGTTTACCCGGACCGCGTCCGGTTGTAAATGTGTACCGACCGGTCTTGTACGCTTTGCCTTCGAGAAGACCGGATTCCCACTGCACGGTTCGCACGTCCTTGTCCGGCGTCTGTTGATCGCCGAGCAGACGATTGGGCCATCGGTTGGCAATCTGGATCTCAAGCCGGTTGCCCACGGCTTTGACTGAATCGGTGATATCCACGCGCCACGGCGCACACCAGAGAACGCCCAGATCCCTGCCGTTGAGTCTGACACGGGCCATGTCATGGACCGCCCCGAGATCGAGATAAAACCGATTGCCTGCCCCCTGCCCCCCGACTCCCGACCCCTGGCCCCTGATCCCTGACCCCTGATCCCTGACCCCTGACCCCTGATCCCTGACCCCTGACCCCTGGCCCCTGATCCCTGACCCCTGAGGAAAATCAAAGATTTTCTCATACGTGGCTATACCGGAATAGTACTTGATACCGCGTTCGCTGCTTGATGTCCAATCTTGAAGTCTGTCAAATGTCACCTTTTCCGGACCGCCCCATTGGGGATCGAAAGAGAGGTCCCACGATCCTTGAAGCGTTGTCACAGGGGTTGACGCAGGGAAATTCACCGCGTCAGACAGTGACGCAGGCTTGGATGATTTTTGGCGTGCAAACATCACAAAGAAACTTTGATGCGGGCCAAAGGTCATGGGCACGGACGTGGTCTTCCTGTCACGGGTAAACTGCGGTAAGGTCCTGATTTCCGCGGTCACAGGATCCCACAACTCCGGCGCACCCTGTGACACCCGGAACGTACAGGTGGCGGCCACATGTTGACGGGTCGTATTGGCAATGAAATAGATGTCCGAGGCCTCGGTGCGCCGATGTGCATATCGAATAGGTCCATCCGCTTGAAAATCCTGCGGCATCTTCATGGCTTCAAGCACCACGGACGTGGCCGCATATTCAGGATACAGGACCGCAGCCTGGCTCCCTTGCGATGCTTTTATATTCCACGGCCCCATGGGGCCTGGGCCCAATGGCTTTGCCGCAGACCAGTCGGTGCCGTTGCTGCTGGCGTTCCAGGTCTGATCCGTGACAATGATCTCGCTTGAACCATCAGAGCGGCTCAACTGTATGGCAGCAATAAAACCTGCGGGATTCGGTTCATTCGAGGCATTGTTGGCCACGACTGTCACCGTGTTCTTGCCTGACCGCAATGCGGGCAGCATGTCTGCTGCGTAGATGATGTTGAAGTTGTCGCCTGACAGGACTTCCTCTCCATTGACCTTGAGTGTAAATGAGTTGTCAGCCGTGGCCTCGATCTTTGCCCTGGTCAGGCACGTGACATCCGCAATGGCCCATGTGGACTGAAAATGGACATCTCCCGGCGCAGCCGCGCTTGCCGGGCTGCCCCTGTCAAGCCAGATCCAGGTCCCCAGTTTGGGCAACAGGGGGTTGTCTTGCGTTTTGTCTTCCTTTTTGAGTTGAGCGCCTGGATCAAAAATGATGCGTCCCCTGCCCAGTCTCCGTTCAGCCCCGGGCGTTTTGCCCCACAGCCCGGCTGCCAGGTCCTGGACCCTGGTATCACACTCCGGATAGCCGCTCAGGCTGGGTGACGCGCTGGGCGGCGCACCGTAGACCACGGCCCCGGCCTGGACCAGTTCGATGATCTTTTCAAGCAGTTCCGGTGTCATGGTGTCAAAACGCGGCAGCACAAGGAGTCGGTACGACGAGCCGCCGGGAAATACAACGCATCCGTCCTTGACTTCAGCGCGCTCCATCAGGATATTCGGTGAACAACCGTCAAAACCGTACCCCTTCTTGTCCGCCAGCGGTCCCTTGCCGTTCAAGGCACTGGGGGGCGCACGGAACACATGGGGGGCCCCTTCGGGCGTGAGATACAGGACATCGGAGACTGTCACACCCTGACGCAGCAGATGGGAGCAGCGGGTGACATACTCGTGATAGGCCCCGGCCATGGGCCACCAGGTCTGACCGCGATCCCAGTGCACGCCGTACGGCCCCATGGTCATGCCCGGACGGTGCTGTTCCCCCAGGGGCTTGTGTGCAAAGGTGTGGTACACAAAACGATTCACCCCCATGGCAAAGGCCCAATCCCCCTGGTTCTTCATGGCCCCGGGAAACTGCTGCCATTGATCCTGCCCTGTAAAGGCTTCAGCCGACACAATCGAGCGTCCCATGGTGTGGGCAATGGACGTGGATTCAATGCAACTGAAAGACGAGTCAAATCCATACCCTGCACCCCAAAATTCACACATGGGCACATCAGCCACAGCACCCAGGTCGAGGTCGGCCGTGGGATTCATGTCGTACGGTTCTATGGACAATTCAAAGCCATGCTCGTGCCCCAGGGTCTTGAGATGTCCCGCGTAGTTTTCCAGGACAAGTTCCTGCGCAGTGAGTCGCACATCCCACAGAAAACGCTCTGACACGGCCACACTCGTGACGGCCCGACCGCTGAATGTCACCAGGTAGGGCTGCGCCTCATAGGCGCGGCGTTTCTTGAATTCAGCGAGAAACGTCGGCGTCCAGTTCTGTGCCCCCATTTCCCAACTGTCCAGGTGAACCGTGGTCCACCCATGCTTGTCTGCACGCGGCCCCACCCGCTTGAGCAGCCTGCCGTAATAGTTCTCGAAATGATCCTCCAACGCCCCCTTGTCGAGCTTGTCATGGTCAAAGCCCACGCCGGGCGCTGGGGCTGGGCGTGTGCTGGCGCCGGTCGAACGACGCCCCATGCGCAGGATGGTCCATTGCCCGGCAGGCACTGCCCAGGTCAATTTTCCGTTGGCCTGCAAACGGTCAGTCAGGTCGATCATCTGACGAGGATCAATGACGTTTGACGGGTCCTGTCTCGGATATTTTGACGGTGCAGGCAGGTAGGGCTTGACGCCCGGCATGGACGTGTAGGGATCACGTTCGTACAGGGCCTTCTCGTTGATGTCGTCGATCACCGGATCGCAGGTTGGAAATGCGCATGTCACAATGTCTTCGTAAAAGGGACTCCGCATCGTGTGCCAGCGTGTGCTTCTCTGTTCGGGCACGGGGAGCATCCCGTCGAAGGTGCCGGGCCCCTGGGTCTCCACCGTGCTGAACACCAGGTGCTGCATGGACTGCTCAGCCGCAACCCACGGCCCGCCGCTGCCGGTCCAGCCGGGACCTGCCCCCAGTGTGATATCAATGCCCAGGCGTTCAGCATGATGAACCGCGTTGGCAAACAGGTCCTGCCAGTTGTCGCTCATGAAGTCAACCGGTCCGCGCGGCACACCCACATTCACCTCGAGAAAGACCAGATTGCCCAACCCGACGGCCTTCATGGACTCCAGATCCCTGACCATCTCGTCACCATCCAGGTTGCCGTCCATGAAATACCAGTAGACCCCGGGACGGGCCGAGTCCGGGGGATGCCGAAAATTGTCTGCAAGATCCGCGGCGCCTGTGAACGAGAAGGCGCTGCCAAGCACCAGCCATAGCCATCCTGTGCGTTTCATGGTAGTCTCTTTCCTTAGCTCGAATTACTCATGAGCCATTGGCTGCAATCGCGTGTCTCACATCATCTCCAGGTCTTAGCTTGATCGCCGACCTTGATGTATTGCAATACGCCTGCGCCCGGCTCACCGCACTAAGCCCTGGATCTAATGCAATCGACGCGATTTCGCTTCAAAGTCCATGAATAATCCGGGCTAGCTCGTGTATTCCTGTAACAAACGAAGGTATATGCGATAATTCTCCAATGACACGTCAGGCGGTGTCTGGTGATCCACACTGGGAATGAACCCCCCTGTGTTCATCAAGGGACGCAGTCTTTCAAACTCCTGACGCATGGCCTGTTCGCCATGTTTCATGACCATCTTGTCGTAATGCCCCACCATGGCCAGTTGAGGAAACTGCTCACGCAATGCCATGCCGTTGACACCGGCCTGACGCTCCAGCGGCAGGACACCCTCCACGCCATTGTCCAGCAGCCATGGCACGAGCTCTGTGACATCCCCGTCTGTATCTACAATGGTGAGCATGTCCATGGCCTTGGCGCGGGCCAGGAGTTTCTCGTAATAGGGTGACAGAAACTCGTCCATGTGCGCACGTGAGATCATGGGGCCGTGATTGTAGGACATGTCTTCTGCAATGGTCATAAACACAGGGTTGCCGATCTTTGCGATCTGATCCAGGAGTTTCAGATTGAAATCCAGAAGGTCCTGATTGATACTGTGGAGCAGTTCGGGCTGATCGTAAAAGGACAGCATCAGTTGGGTAAACCCCATCATGGTTCGGGGAAACCAGAAAAATCCTTCCAGCGTGATCCAGATCACGGCATCGCCCTGTTGCTGACGTGTCAGCCACGGTGTCATGCCGTCAATGGCCTGGCTGTGATCTGGATACAGGTACTGTTTGTGCTTGAGGTAATCATCCATCGTCGACACCACGCCCTCCACGTGGTGCTGCGATGCTTCAATGGTGGCTTCCGTGGTACTGAACCAGTACTGTTTGTACGGGTCAAGACCGAAATGGTCGTGGATATCGAATATGTCCGTGAGGTTGGCATCCAGTCCTTCGCCGTGCCAGCGTTCAATGGTCTTGTCCCACCACATGGCCCATTCCCACCGCGGAACACGGTCCACGTCCTGAAAACCCATCAAGGCCCTGAAACGCGCTACATGATTCATTTCACTCGACATATCTGCCTCCCATAGGCCCTCAAGTTTCGGGCGAATGTAGTATTCAGTACCCATACAAAGGCTATCCAAATTGCCAGGCGTTTAGGCAACGCATCATAGCAGAAAAAGCAGGCCTTGTAACCAATTGGGACCGGTATTTAGGACCCTGTGCAAAATAATTTTCCCACTCTGGGGTTTTTGTTTGGGGCTATTTGGTTTATGATAGAGTCTCGTTCGCCAATGGCGATGGGCGTCACATTTAAAATGTGATAGATTCTCAGGAGATATGCTATGCCGTTACTTATGCCGAATGTCAAATCCCTGAAGTATACAGTCAGGAAGTCACCTTTCTTTGCTATCACAATTCTCGTGAGCGTGCTGCTGTCAGTTGATGCACAGGCCCAGGACAGTGAAAAGGCATCCCAGTTGAGCTGGAAGCAAACGGAAACCTCCATTGCCCTGCTCAATCACGGGCGTCTGGTATGGGAGCACGTGCACGACAAGGCCGCGGGCAAACCCTACATGCGCATCGGACTGCTCGACGGCACAGAGCTGACACGCCCATGGCCCGTGCCTGCGGGATATTCCAAGGCGGATCACCCGTGGCACAAGGCCCTGTGGTGGTCGTTCAAGATCCTCAACGGCTCCAATTTCTGGGAGGAGAACCAGCTGGGCACGGAACCGACCCGGGTCGACATCACGCACGCTGCTGAGGGCGATGCCCAAATCAGCATCACGCTCATGTACCATCTGCCCGATCAGGCGCCGGTGCTGCAGGAAGAACGTCGTATTCACGTGAGCAAACCGAACAAAAACGGTTCCTACTTCATTGACTGGCAGGCCCGTTTTACGGCCCTGGGTCCCAAGGAGGTCGTGTTCGGCGAGTACCGCTATGGGGGGCTTTCCCTGCGCATGGCTGCGGAACTCAATGAGCAGCCGGCCTGGCAATTCCTCGCCAACACTGAGGAAGTGACTGCCAATGGCACGTCCGTGCCCACACGTTGGATGGCCTATCAGGGCACGGCACCGAATACCCGGCAGGCCGCCCTGGCGATCTTCGATCATCCGGGCAATGCCGGCCATCCAGCCACCTGGCTCGTGCGTGACAACTACCCTTATATGAATCCCACGTTTCCAGGCCAGAACAATGTGACCCTCAAGCCAAAGGAAACCCTGACCCTGCATTACGGCATCTGGGTTCATCAGGATGCCGTCACCAAGGCACAGATCGAACGGCGATGGAAACGTTTTGCCAGGGACGAGGCGGCGTCACCTCGGTGAAGAGGAGCCCAAGTACGGATTCCTTTCCCACCTGAGGAAGTCCGTTAAAGTGCAAATACTCGGTGTCTTCTTGCTTGACAGGCTCCACGTAAATCCCTATGACTGGGTACTGATTGAGTGTCGTCTCAGCGCTGTGCAGCAGGAATAACAAGCGTGACACAGTACTATGATCTCAGATTTGTTAGTCAGGAGGCATACATGAGCACAAAACGTGACAACATGACCAGACGCAGTTTTCTCACCTCTGCGGGTGCAGCCGCAGCGTTTACGATTGTCCCGCGGCATGTCCTTGGTGGACCGGGGTTTATCGCTCCCAGTGACAAACTGAATATTGCCTGCATCGGGGTAGGCGGCCGAGGCGGGGCGCAGATCAATGGGTGTTCCGGGGAAAATATCGTGGCCCTGGTCGATGTGGACCAAGTCCGTGCAGGGGACAACTTCAACAAGTTTCCCGGGGCAAAAAAGTACACCGACTTCCGGAAAATGTTCGACGAAATGACCGACAAGATCGACGCCGTGTGCGTGTCCACGCCGGACCACACGCACTCTGTGGCAGTGATGGCGGCCTTGAAGCGCGGCAAGCATGTGTATTGTGAAAAACCCCTGGCCCATTCGATCTGGGAGATTCGCCAGATTATGGCTGAAGCCAAAAAGCAGGACGTTGTGACACAACTCGGCAATCAGGGCCACTCCTTTGATTCCATACGCAGATGCTGCGAATGGATCTGGGACGGTGCCGTCGGGGACGTGCATACAGTCCACGCGCGCTGTGATGCCAACCACAACAAGGTCAACCTCTTCGGCCAGCGCAGCAATATTGTGGCCGTGCCCAAAGAACTCGACTGGGACCTCTGGCAGGGACCTGCCAGGGCACGACAGTTCGAACCCATGTATATCCGGGGTGCATGGCGAGGCTGGAGTCCCTATGGATCCGGCACCATTGGCGACTGGATTTGTCATGTCGTGGATCCGGTCTTCTGGGCACTTGACCTGGGATCGCCCACCAGTGTTCGCGCAGAGTGCGAGGGGTACGATCCGGTCGCACATGCAGACACGTTCCCTGAGAAGGCCAAGGTTGTGTTCGAATTCGCGGCCACAAAGAAACGCAATGCTGTTGTACTGGTGTGGCACAGCGCCAAAGAAGAAATTCCGCAGCCGCCTCAACTTGAGCCTGGCAGGAAACCGCCAAGAACCGGTGCGGTCGTCTATGGGACCCAGGGACAACTGTCCTACGGCTCTCACGGTGCAGGGGATGTCGCGCTGTTCCCTGAAGCGATCAACAGGGCATACGACCGTCCGGCCGAGTCGATTCCCCGTGTCAAGAATCATCATTGGGACTGGCTCAATGCCATCAGGACGGGTAAAAAATCGGGGTCTGATATACCGACCTACGGCGGCCCACTCACGGAACTGGCTCGGTTGGGCATCATCGCCTACCACTTCCCCCAACAAAAGCTGCTGTGGGATGGTCCCAACATGAAGTTCACCAACAACAACGACGCCAACAAGCTGATCAAACCGGAATTCCGTGAGGGCTGGTCACTTTAAAGCCTCATAAACGGTCCCCGGATATGGGTGTGTCATCTGCGTCAAAACAGTGACACTGATCATGAGGCTCAGTGCCGGGGGCAGCGTGTTGCCAGGCCTACACAGGGGCTGCAAGAGGAGCCGTATCGACGACTCCTCTTGCAGCCCCACTTTTCTGCCTACTTCCCGGGGCTTTGGCCCGGCGCCACATAGACCTGAGCCGCCGCATTAATTCGCACGGGCCCCATCAGGCCGGACGGTTGCAGTCTTCGTTCTTTTCGCGACATCCTGCTGTGCAGGTTGGTTTTACAGAACTGCTCTTCAACTGGCAGGGTGGCGTCGCCGATCAGACGATTCGTCCAGGTATTGGCGACTTCCACCACGAGTTCATTCTTGCCCGGCTGGACACTGTCTGTAATATCTATTTGGAACGGCGGCTTCCACAGCACAGCAATGTCGCGTCCGTTCAAGGTGACACGTGCGGTTTTTTCTACGATCCCCAAGTCAAGTTCCAGATAGGCGCCTGAATCGAGAGTGCTTTTCGGCAGGTTGAACTCTTTGTGATACACAGCCCTGCCCGAGAAATACTTGATGCCATCGTGCCCGGAATCAGTCCAGGAAATCAGCTTGTCAAAGGTCGCGCTGGCCGGCGCTCCCCAGTTCGGAGGAAATGCCACCTGCCAGTCGCCGGTGATTTCAAGCGATTGAGGCACAGCAGGGACTTCGATTCTGTGAGACGTCCCGGTATTGTCAACCGCGACATACGACCCAGGCTTCCATGCGCGCAGACACACCCTGTTCTTTGTATCCTTCAGTAATTCAGCCGAGGGGTGAGCCACCCCCAAATCGTCATCCGTGGCAGGATCGAAGGCCACACCACTGGAGACCGAATGGATCGTGACGCCCGAGATAGCCTGCTGGCCGTTAAAGAATTTGACTTTGGACAGGCCCGCATGGGTGGAGACGCCGTTACAGTAATAGGTCGTACTCAAATTCGTCTTCACCTTGAAGCGAATGTAGCGGGCGTTCTCAATGTCCACAGCCAGATCCTGATGATAATGTTTGTCCTCGATACTGTCGGCTTCCTTGAGCGTGAAGGCGCCGCAGTTGCGATACTCCGTGCCGTTCGAAGACGCCTGCATCTCAAAGTCCTTGATGCCGTAATTCATCAGCCCGCGCCGCCGTTCGATGTAATTCCACACCCGTATTGTATCCAGGCTCTGAACGGCGCCCAAATCAAAGGTGATAGACTGATCGGCGAGCTCGCCCTGGCCGTCTGACAGCCACGTGGGCCCTGCAGGCGTGGCCGAATGAGTCAGTAACACAGGCTTGGGCATTGTGTGCTGTTCGTCGGCAGCCGCCAGGTGTGTCAAGTGAACCCGCTTTGACGGCCCCCGGAAGATGACGAACAACGATTCAGCCGGCTTGAGATGCAGGTTTATTTTCGTGTACGCGCCAGTCGTTTCATACACGAGTAGGTCGCGGATTTCCCCGGAATCAGGAGACCCTATTTGGGGTTGTCGACCGGTCACTCTAAAGGTACATGCCACCGATTCCCATCGCTCATTTTTATTGACTACAAAATAAATGTCCTCGTTTTCAGTACGACGATGGAGGTAATCCAGTTTTGTCCGTTCGTCCGTGCCCTGAAAGCTGAAGTCCTTTCCCAGGCCCTTTTGAGCCAGAATGTCTGCAGGCATGCGATTCCAGAAAATGCGTCCCTTGCCGTAGGCGCTTTCCCGCGTTGTTGCACCGTCACAGACGCCCCAGACTTTATTGGCCAGCGCCGCCACCTGCGCATCACGATTTGGAAAATCGACCAGCGTCCCGGTTCGCGTTGGTTTGGGACCCACCACCGATGCGCCTGCTTTGATGAGCGATTCGATCTTTTGCAGGACTCCCAGGTCCATCTCGTCTCGCTCAGGCAAAACGAGCACACCATAACTCATGCCATCCGGTAAGACAATTCTGCCGTCTTTGACAGCCATTCGATTAAGAATCACGTCACTGTTTACGACATCGTAATCAAACCCCGGCCCCGGCGAATAATCAAGCCCTTTCGCGGACACAAAGTTCGGTGCCTCATCCCCGTAGTAATAACACACATCTGCAACAAACAGTCCCTTGTTGAGCATATAGCAGCATCGGGAAATGTAATCCATGAACGGCCTGGCCATGGGCCACCACACGACATTGGGATTGATATGCGTCCCTGCGTGATAGGCCCGTCCAGGCAGACCGGCCTGTTCAGGGCTGTGTGTAAACGTGTGGAAAGTGAAGTGATTGAGTCCCTCAGCCATGGCAGCATCTGCCAACTGCTTGTGAAAATAGGGCCCATCAGTCCAGTGCCGCCAACTGGTCAAGGACTCGGCATCCACCGTCTTTTTGCCATAAATGTGAGCGGCCGAGCTAATTTCTTTGACCAGCCAGATATTGCGCATCTTCGGCCAGAACTCTCCGCGCAAAATATCAACCGCGCCCAGCGCTTTCAGCGAATCAACCGGACAGCTCGGCCAGATCGGCGTTCCCGGACCGCCCGCCTCAGCGCAGAGCTTTAATCCATGCTGGTTCAAGAACTGACTGCCTGTTCGATAATGACTGTCAATGAACACATCACTGACATGCTTTTGCCAGTCATACTGAAACCGGCGGCGAATGTCATCCTGTGTCAGGGTCCACCCCTTGAGCAGGGGAAGATAAGGCAGCGGATCGTACCCATTGCGTTGTTTGAATGATTCAACAATCCCTTCGGTCCACACCGTATGATGCCCCAGTTCCAGGCTGTCCACTTCGAGATATTTGAGGGACGTGTTTTGCAGGTCACCCAATGTTGAAGTCAACTTATCGACCATATGCCCAAAGTGTTTGCGAGAGGCATCAGGATTCAGAAAATCGATCATCGGCCCTTCGGAATTGGGCGACGGGACGATCAACTGGTATCCCGTATTGCTCATCACCAAACGAATAATCGTCCATTTTCCAGGGGGCACATCCCAGGTGAGGGTGCCGTCTGAATCCAGATGTTCACTCAGAACACGCACATCCGACATCGAGGCAATCTGCTTTTTGTCACTTTCCGGCACAGCCAGGACGGAGACCTCTTTATAAAATACCGGTTTGCCGTTTTTGTCCTTAGGGCTCTCTTCCGGGACTTCCGGAAAAGGCAACACCTGGGCAAACCGGGCCGGCCCTTCAACGGACACCTGCGAGTGAAACATCCCCATACCCGAGACATCCGGCGTGGTCCAGGTCCCCCCCGCATTCCAACCACTTGCAGCGATCATGCCCAGCCGAAGCCCCAGGCGGCCCGCTTCTTTGACAGCGTGACCGATGGCTTCCAGGGATTCGGTTTCCAGGAACGCCGGCCCCACCGGAATGCTGTTGTCCGGATCCGCAATCGAGCGAACGTCCCAGATGTCAGCTCCGCTCATACCCTTGGCTTTCATCTCCTCCAACTCATAGGTGAGCCGCTCCAGGCTGACACTCCCATTGAGCCACGGCCAAAACGCCCCGGGCCGGACGGACACCGGCGGATCAACAAAGTCACTGTCAACCAGAATATCAGCGTGCGTCTCCATTTGGCCTGCCGCAAACCCCGCACACAAGACAACAACAAGCAGATGACGGTACATGATTGAGAGATTCATAACGAGTTCCTTTAAACGGTTATATCAAATGAGTATGCATGATTGCATCTTTCACTCAAACAGGTTCACCATACGATTTGGCCCAGTCTTTTATATCCTCGGTCCGTGCCAAAAGCAACCCACAAGCAGGGCCATCCATAATAACTTGAAGTCAACCACGTTCCCCGATACAATCAACCGTGAACCGTGAACCGTGAACCGTGAACCGTGAACCGTGAACCGTGAACCGTGAACCGTGAACCGTGAACCGTGAACCGTGAACCGTGAACCGTGAACCGTGAACCGTGAACCGTGAACCGTGAACCGTGAACCGT
>JAIPFM010000038.1 GCA_021736645.1 Phycisphaerae bacterium
ATCACATCGGAATTGACCAGGGCATTGAGATCCCTGGCCAAGATCGTGACACGCCACGGTGACACCACAGGGCCCTCGTTTTCCCAGCCGTTGGGATCGTCCTGAAACACGGCCTCCAATTGAGCCGTGCCCGTGGGACGCAAAGTCATACCGCTGTACTTGTACAGACAGGCCTCGGTAATCAGGGCATACCCCCCTGCTGCCAGCTCTGCGGTGACCGGACAGCCGATGAACATATCGCCCTTGTCGTTTCGCCTGGGAATCATCTCGACCTGAGTCTCGTGATAGTTGCCTTCATAGTTGGCTGTGTCGTTTTGTATCCAGACCTTGGTGTGTGCAGGCAGACACCAGGCCGTGCTCTCGCCGTTCACGCGCCGCACGCCCTGGCCAGGCACCTGATATCTGTACGCTGCACCGTCATTGAAAACGCGCACCTCCAGTGTCCAGACCTTGCCACTGACCTGATGCGTAACAGGCACGTCATAGGCCATACAGTGATTGATGGCCCGGCTCTTGACACCGCGTGACACATACGTGTCTTTGATCTCACGGCGCGCGGGCTGGCCCAGACTCACACCCAAACCCAGATCCACACCCTCCAGAGTCACGCCCAGAGGCGACGGTTCGATCACCATGTTTCCGGCCTGCGTGATACTACAAGTCAAACGACCCTGTACAGTGGTCCTGAGAATCACCGTGACAGTCTCATCCGGACTGGCCAGGGACAATAACGTCTCAGCCTGTATTGACAAACAGGGCAGTATCAAGGCCACTGCCAAAACCGGAAAGCATGCGTTCCATCTCATTTTTCGAATTCTCCCAGGGATCAGTCATTGATTTGTGTTGCCATTATTGACTTGACGGCTGCCATCTATACAGGATGGACTTGGCCTTGTAGTCTTCTTCCACAAAAACCAGGTATTCGCCATTGGCACGGCGAAAGGCGGTGATGCCGGTCAGAATGTCGATCCAGCCGGTGTTCTCGACACCCCCCACGGTGGGGCCTGGTTCGAACACACCCACGGCCTGGCCATCCGACATGCGGTTCACCCAGATCCGGCCCCGCTCCTTCCAGCCGCCGGTGAACACATAGTCCCCCACAGCGGTCATGCACGCGGCTTCCTTACCAGCACCGGGCACAAACGAGACCGTCTCACGGTTGCCAGCCAGATAGTCCTTGCACATAAACACACGTGTGATATGACGCATGTCACTGCCCTGGTCAGCCACGACCAGGGTGTCACTGTCTGTGTCATACCAGACGCGGGCAATCTTCTTCACACCCTTCGGCGGGTCCATGACCGTCACCCTGTCCTGCTGATAGATGGGATTGCCCTTTGCATCAAGACCCTGAAAATCATACCGCAGGAATCCATAGGCCATCCAGAGATTGCCCTTCTTGTCCACCCAGAAGGGACCGGGGCGGATGGCGTCTGTGTTGGGGGCATATTCGCTGGATTGGTAGTCCCCGTCCCCGTTGAGGTCACGCCAGATAAACGTGCCTTCCGGACGACTGGGCGGCCAGGTGAGGTCTGTATTGTACAGGCCATGCGACCACTGCATGATCAGGCCGGAGGGGATGGCCACTTCGCCCTCAAACCGAAAGATATTGATAAAATTGCTGGCAAACATACCGCCCACAAACATGAATCGCTTTCCTTCCAGAATCACGATCTGAGGAGACGTCAGGCCATGTTCACCCTGCTGCTTGACAAACATCAGCCCTCTGGGATCGTGGGGGTACTGGTGTCGATTGAGACTGTACCCCACCCAGTTCGCCTCCTGACCCGGCGGTTGGGTGTAATCCATGGTATAGTGTTCCTGTACGCCCCACACGTCTCGGCCATCAGTCGAGGGGTCGACACAGGCGACGTCCACAAAAAAATGGCCTGCCAGTTCCCAGTCCAATGCCCCGGCCGGTGTAAATCTTCGCAAGAGGCTGCCCATCTCACTCATCGCGACATACAGCCCCCCCTTCGCGTCCATACCAATGCCGCGTATGCCCCAGAACTTGGTGGGTGTCACGTGCCCTGCCTGGCCGGAACCGATGCCGCCATACTCACCAAAGGTCTTGACGAGCTTCGGCTTGGACAGACTGGTGACATCATAAAAGAGGACCTGCTGGCGCGGGCCGGTGAGCGAATCTGCAATCATGAGTGTGCCATCGTTGGCCAGGGCCAGGGCCGTGGGCTGAACCAGGCCGGGAAACTGGACGGCCTGACCATTGCATTCAATACGCTGGGGCACAAAATCCCATTCATTGTGGTTGGGGTCTGTGTAGGTGACGATCAAGGCCCACTGCCTGCCCTGCAGATCCTTGACCTTGAGACTGTTGGCATGGACATCCTCATTGCCAATCACATCTCCGTCTTTATAGAGTCCGAATCGCCGGCCGCCTTCATCCCAATGGCTCCAGGAGGTACAGGTCCCGTCAGGCCGCACGTTCATGTGGATAAAGAAGTTCTGCACCCATTTGTTGTCAGCGCCGGAAAAGGAATTGCCCACCCAGGACACGGAGTAGTCCAACTCAGCGCCGCATAGAGAGGCGGCCAGGCACACGACCAGCAGGATCATACCATTCTTTGTCATGACACCGACTCCTTCCCGGAGGTTTTCGGGGTACCTGTTCTTCTGTCACACTGACCTGGACCCAATGACGGGCCTTTAAAGCTTACCACACGCCCTTGAGATTTCAAGTATTAACGCTATGATAAGGCACAACCGTGATGTCTCATTTTAGATTTTTGATTTGGGATTTCAGATTTGAACCCAGAATCCAATACCCTGGAGAGCCTATGAACAACCCAATCAAGCCATGCGTCGAAGGATTCACCCACAAAGTCCTTGTTTTTGCGGTGGTCATGTCCATGATGCCAGTCTGTCAAGGCCAGATGGTGACTGGCCGAAACATGGATAACTTCGCGACCGTATTTGGCCTGTCAAAGGCCAGCTTTACCGTGCAGCAGACAGAGTGCAGTCTCGGTGCCAATGTGTTGTGGCCCGGGGACGAGGTTGAATTCACCTTCTTTATCAAACCGGAGGCGGCCCATGAGGGCCCCCTGCGTGTGCATGTGATCCAGTACGGTACACGCGGCAAGCCGGGCGACATGTGGCGGCCCGTGGTCTTTAAGATTGCCGATATCGAGACGCAGACCATGACCGTAAACCTGCCGGCTGCAGGGGCCATGGTCAAGGTGACCCCGAAGATTGGCCCGGCCTATGGAGGGTATGGCGTGGTCCTTG
This sequence comes from Phycisphaerae bacterium, assembly GCA_021736645.1. Taxonomy (GTDB): domain Bacteria; phylum Planctomycetota; class Phycisphaerae; order Sedimentisphaerales; family Anaerobacaceae; genus JAIPFM01. The sequence continues at coordinate 3,244 of JAIPFM010000038.1, forward strand.
AGATCCCGGGCAAGGGACGCGCCTTCGGCTGCACCTGCGTGCGTGCCCTGCGTCCTGAACCGGGGCGTGTGTACGAACCCACCTATGCCCTGGACCTGCCGTGGCCCCATGAAATGAGCCAAAAGGTGTATAATGTGTTCAAACGCCTGGGCGTGAAGGGCGCGCGAGTCGAAGGCGGATACGGGACCATCAAAGACGCCCACATCGACTGGGCCATGGCCAATGACATCACACTGATGATGGCGGTGGGCTGTGGGAACACACCCCACGAGCAGATGCCGCTGAAACGGGGACGTCCCTGGCTGCGTGACAACGACGAGATGATCGAGGGCATCAAGGAGGACCTGGCGTGGCTGCCGTCATTTGACCCGACCTTTGAAGCGTATCTCAAGGACGTGCTCTGTGAATACGGCTGGCCTGCAGGGCCGATCAATGCGGTGGAACTCTGGAATGAGCCGTGGGAAGGGGTGAGCATTTCAGGATGGGGTGCAGATTCACTTCGCTATCGCGAGCTCTATCGCCACATGGCCAGTGCCGTGCTCGCCGCGCGCAAAGAGGCCGGGGTCAAGGTGCTGGTGGGCGGAGCCTGCTCGTCCAGCAACACACGGGACAAATTATTTTGCGACGGCATGGACGAATTCCTGCCGGTGCTGGATTTTGTGAGCATCCACTACCAGCCCCTCGGCGCAGACCCGGCCCTGGTGCCCCAGTGGCTCAACCGAAAGAGCGAATACGGCCCGGTTCGATGCTGGGACACAGAGAGCTGGGTGGCCAACAGCGAAGACCGAGTCGCGGCGGTTATCGCATCCATGCGTGCCATGGGCCAGCAGCGAACCGCAGGCATCTATCGCGGCAACGTGTACGATTCCCAAAAACCCCGCATCAACGGCATTGAGTATCCCGTGGCCCCGGTCTGGTCCCCCGGCGCAGCCGTGGCCGCGGCCCAGGCCTTCATAGGACAACGTGACTTCCGGGAGATCCTGTTCAAGAACGGTCTGCCCTGGGTCTTTGTGTTTGACGGCCTGGCCCCATTTAGAGACGGAGAACCGGCTGGCCCGGCCAATCCGGACGACGGGACGGTGGTGATTGTGGGAGACATGAAGGCCTCGTATCCGGACGCCAAGGTCCTGTTTCGGTCTGTGGGCATGACCCAAGAGGCCTCGCTCACACTGGCCAATCCGGACGGATTGTTCGTGCCGTATGATTTTTACGGCAATCCGGTGCCCGCTACAGATCAGACACTGCATGTCCCTATCAATGATCTGGGATTTTTTGTACGCACCGACGGATCCACCGGCTCCTTTGAGACCCTCCTGCGAGCGATTCGTCAGGCCTCCATCACAGGCATTGATCCCGTGGAAATCATCCTCTCCGACATGACACAGCCCATTGACACCCAGCCAACGATCACGCTGCGTGTGACCAATGTCTTGAATCGACCGGTGAACGGGACCTGCACACTTGAGGTGGAAAACCTGCAGATCAAGACGCCGAAGCAATCCCTCCGGCTGAAGCCTCATGAAACACGTGAGATGGTGTTCCAGGTACAAAGCGGCCAGGTCTCGCCAGAGAATCGCTATGCCTCTTTCGCCGTCTTTGAATCTCAGGACGGCACTGTGACCCACGCTGAGGTGATTCATGTGAACGCCCTGTTCCCGCGATCCATCACAGTGGATGGTGACCTGAACGACTGGCAGGGCATTATCCCGCAGCAGGATGCCCAGCCGGTAGACGTCAGTGACACGGAAAAGGCGTACCTGCCCTTTAAGGACTGGTCTGGTTCCCAAAAAGGCGGCAGGGTCACGGCAAGACTGGCTTACGATGCCGACTTCTTCTACTTCAGTGCGGTGGTGCCGAAACTCGAACCCATGATCCGTTTTGAGACACGTGACGACGACCTCTATTTCTACCCGGAGACCGTGATCAATCAGGGCAAGAAGGTCACCTGGCCGGACGGTGTCAGGCGATTTTCCTACCGCAGGGATCCGGACCTGCCTGCAGGGAATGGCCAGTACAATGTGCAGATTGCCTTTAATGTACTGCCCCCGGACCAGAAGGCCCTGCTGCCCTTTCCCAAGGGCACGATGCCGCGATTCTGTGCGTACCCCGACACGGATTATGAATACGCCCTGAACCTCTGCCAGGACGGCGGTACAGAGATCTTCTGCCTGACGCGACCCGGTGCCCCGCGCAAGCATTTTTATCCCAGACAGCCCAAGGCCCCACTGGACGGCGGCCCGGTCAAGGGCACGGCCCGACTGGTCATTCAGGGCAATCGCATGGAATGCGCGATCCCCTGGTCAGAGATGCCGGAGGTCAAGGCACGCGTGGATCAGGACAAGACCCTCAAGTTCAGTTTCCGTGTCAACCAGGGCGGCGAGGCCTTTGAGCTGGCAGCGGGCCGAAGCGTGTCCAAGGACAACAACTTTGCCTTCCACAATGACTGGGCCACGCATTGGGCCAATGAGCTGGTGTTCGGCGTAGTAGCCTTGCAGTAAATATCGAGATGAAAACCTTTTGATCTGGTTAAAATACCTTTGTAATGGTATCCTGCTTGATTGGCTCATTCAAGTGCGAACATCCGTGCTCATTGGACGTGGAATTGATATGGAGTGTTTTAGGAAACAGGGAATGGACTCATGAAAAAGGCTTTAATCGCAGGTTTCGTGGTGTGTCAGTTGTTTGTCGCAGGAGTCGCGGGCGCCAAAAATATCGAATTTGACCCTGCAAACATTGGCCTGGCCACACAGGCGGATTTTGACAACTTCATTGCGGATCTCGGCACAGCCACTCATTTCACGCCCATGGCCCCGGCCAAGACATTGGGCATCATTGGCCTGGATTTTTGCCTGGAAACCGTGGTGGCAGATGTGGGCAGCAAGCCCAGTTGGCAGTACATGGTGGAAGACAACGACACGTTCAGCTATCTGACCATGGGCAGATTCCATGTGCAAAAAGGATTGCCCTTTAAAACAGATATCGGAGCCATGGTCCTGGCAGTGCCAAACAGCAATATCCAGGCCTGGGGGGTTGAACTCAAGCACGGCATCATCAAAGAAGGCCTGGTACTTCCCTCGCTCACAGTGCGCGGCAGCTATACCCAACTGGAGGGTGTGGACGATATCGGTTTGAAGACCTATTCTCTGGACCTGCTGCTCAGCAAGGATTTCCTCATGGTCACCCCCTATGGCGGTGTGTCCGCGCTGCGCATTGAAGGGCGCGATGAAAGCCAGTTGGCCACCGGCTTCCAGGAGGCCAAGGAAGATGTCACACGGGCCATTGCCGGCCTTCAAATTTCACCGTTTCCCCTGTGCATCATCAGTGCAGAGGCCTCATTCGGCAGAGTTCCCATGTATGGCATCAAGATCGGCATGGGATTCTGAATCAACGCCCCAGTAGAATCTGGAGATTTATTTTTTCTCTGTTAAGCTAAGGAGGCTTAGTAAAGATGAGCAAGTTAAGGAATATGTGGATCGTAGTGCTGATCGCTGCACTGATTTCGCTCAGTCTGACTGGTTGCAGCAGCAAAGAGGAGCAATCGCCCACTGATGAGTCGGCATCGGGAGTTCAAGCCCAGCAGACACAGGATCAGAACGCACCCACTGATGCACAGCCAGCGCCTGAACATCCCGGTGGCGAACATCCCACAGGTGAACATCCTCAATAGGGATCACACATCAGGATCTGTACCAGGTAGTTTCTGAACGAAAGGTCTGTTATGTACTGGCACACAAAAATACCGGTTGTGGTAGTGGTTTGCTTATTGATTGCAGGGTGTAGTAAGTCCCCTGACGTAGATAACGCCCGGCCCGAGGCCGTTGCCGATGTGGTGACAGCAGACATACAGGCCGGTATCGAACACCACATTGAGGAACAGATACGCCTGGGGGACGGGTATTTCAAGCTTCCCTTTGGCGACAAAGAACTGCGTCTCAAGCTGGTCCGTGTGCACACCGAGTACCTGGCGACCCTGGGGCCGCGCAGCCATTTCGCGTGCGTGGATCTGGCCAGCACAGACGGCAATGTGTATGACGTGGACTTCTTCCTCAAGGGCGACCCCAATGCCATGACTGTCACGGAAACTACAGTCCACAAAATAAACGGTCAGCCCTATTACGTGTGGGTCCAGAATGCCGACAAGACCTGGCAGCGCAGCAAGGTCGAGGCTGCCTCGCCGCTCTCGCTCGGGGTCATCACAGGCAGTGACGAGTTCGAATTTCTTTACCAGGCAAAACTGCCCGACATGGCAGAAGACGCAAAGATGTGGATTCCCCTGCCGTCCACGGACGCATTCCAGACCGTGGATATCACCTCCATTGAAGCCCCCGGCCAGCAGCAGACACTCACGGATCGTGAGCATGGAAACCGCATCCTGTACTTGACACTGACACCCCAGGACAGCGGCAAGACCGTGGCCATTCGGTGTGATGTCCAGCGACTTGAGAAAACGGTCTATAAAGCGGATGCCCCGGCAGCCGGTCAATACCTCAGCCCTGAGCGTCTGGTCCCTGCTGACCAGAAATTTTCCGACATTGCACAGGAGGTCATTCAGGGCAAGAAGACGGACCTCGTGCGTGCACGGGCCCTATACGACCATGTGGTCGACCGCATGCGCTACATCAAGTTTGGCACCGGGTGGGGCCAGGGTGATGCAGTCTATGCCTGTGACGTGGGCACAGGCAACTGTACAGACTTCCATTCTTACTTTATCGCCCTGTGCAGGGCCGTGGGCATTCCAGCGCGTTTCGCCATTGGTGCAGCCATACCCTCGGAAAGAGACTCCGGTGGGGTGGACGGCTATCACTGCTGGGCCGAGTTTTACACGGACGGCCAGTGGTGGCCTGTGGACATCAGCGAAGCCAACAAGTATACCAGCCTGTCCACCTATTACTTCGGCCACCATCCGGCCAACCGCATTGAGCTGAGCCGGGGTCGTGACCTCGTGGTGGAACCAGGCCCTGTGTCAGGCCCGATCAATTTCCTGGCCTACCCCGTGTTGGAGATCGACGGCCAACCCGTTAAAGTGAAGGTCACATTCTCCTTTAAACGGAAGACGTAGCGAACTATCAGCCGTCAGCTTTCAGCAATCAGCTTGGTTTTCGGTAGACAGCAGACTGGAAAATGAGGCTTCTCAACGCACAGTCACGACGATGATCAAACCGTCACACTGATTTGAGAAAGAGCATAGCGTCTCCAGTGCTCATGTCAGCGGACTGCGCTCAATTCTGCAGCATGCAGCCGAATTCGAAATTCATGCCTCCACGTGGATTCCTTCAATGGCCCATTTTCGGGGTAAAAACATCACTCCAAGCCCTTGGATTGGAGAATGACGAACAGCTCAAAGAGATCACCGAAAAAAACGATCCGAAGGCCATCGTCAGAGAACTCACGTGCTGCGGCCAATACACGAAACTGGGCCGAGACACCATCAACGGGGTGGAGGTCGAGGGCATAGAGACCGACAACCCACGCTTTGGTGCGACACTGTTTGAAGAAGGCAAAGCACGCCTCTGGGTGGCCACTGACACAGAATTGCCGGTTTTGATAGAGTTGGAAGGAACCGCTGCAGGAGGCACCGTACAGATCAGCCTGACCCTGGACAGCTTTGACTGGAATCCCGGCCTGCTGGCCGAAGATTTCGAGCCGGTCATACCGCCTGACTATACGTTGATGGCGGAGGTGGACCTCTCCGGCAGTGTCGAAGCCGTGATCAAGGGATTGCGGGGATTTTCAGTCATCACCCAAGGCCGGTATCCAGCCAGTCTGGATCTGATGACCACCGCCAAGGAAATCAGCGAGGCCTTTGCTGAACTGCGTCAAAGCCAGGGTAAAGCCCCGGAAGAACCACCCACGCAGGAGGAGATGGAGAACATACTGACCATCCAGGGGGCCTGCCTGTTCTACGGCAAGCTGGTCCAGGAAGACAAGGATGTTGCCTATTACGGCCATGAAGTCACACCCCAGGACGCAGAAAAAGTGTTGATGCGGTGGAAGATTTCGGAGGAACAGTACCGCGTGATCTTCGCGGATCTGTCCACACTGGATGTCAGCCCCGATGAACTGGCCCGGCTCGAAGGGCAGCCACAGATTCAGTAGTACCCACTGCGCCAGTCACACCCTAAAGGCCGGGCGGACTCTGCCCGGCCTCTCTCTTTCAATGAGGACTGACCTGACACCTGTTCCATGTCCGTACCGAATATCCGCTGCATGCGTCACGTGCATGCAGCAGGCCGGTCTCTGGGTCCAACAGAAGCCGATGGAGGGACACCTGTGCGGATCGGCGCGGGCCCGATCCCTCAGAATTCAAACAGCTTCAGGACATCGTTGATGGTCCCCTCCTTGGTGATGCGGGGACCCGATACGCGCCAGCACACTTGTCATTTCTTTACGGGCGCGGCAATTTCCTGGAAAAAATTCTTGTATCAGTAGACTAAAAGCCTGTGCGTGGGTGTTTCCATCTTGGTTCAATGCCCAGGTTTTCGAACACACAAGAGCGCTGTCAGCGACCAGCAAGGAACCGCGATTAACAATTGAGTTCACTGTCATCAATTTACTGAGAGCACCTCACAAAATGAGTCTGCATTCGAACGGCTTATTATGCCACTGGACGGCGTCAGGCTGCATCGATCCCCAGGGGACCTGCTTCGCCTTCCTTGCCAGAATCAAAAACGCTGGTTCTCGGTGCGACGATCATTTTGTTGGGGGCTCTAAAGAGAGGAGTCCACAATGGCGGCAAAACAGGCTAATCTCTGTCATGCAAAGTTGCTTCTAATCGTCTTGGCCCTGCAATCCACTCTACCGGTCATGGCCGCTGGTATTCTGTGGCCTATTGCCGAGGGAGGCAACGGACACACATACCAACCGATATCGGCTGGAACACTCATTGCGTGGACTACAGCGGATCAGTTGGCCAGAGAGGCAGGCGGGTATCTGGCAACCATCACATCAGACGCGGAAAATGAATTTGTCTTCAATTTGGTGCGCGATGATTACAGCTACTGGTATGTCTGGTTTGGCAGTAATTATTATGGCCCCTGGCTCGGGGGGTATCAGTTGCCCGGGTCATCCGAACCAGCCGATGGCTGGGCCTGGGTCACTGGCGAACCCTTTGTTTTCGAGGCATGGAACTCGGGCGAACCCTCGAATACAGCCGGGGGATTGAACGAAGACCGCATCCATTTTGCAGGCAGTGGCCGGCCTCAGGCCTTCTGGAACGATCAAATCAGTTTTGACGGTGTATTCGGCCCCATCGCCTTTGTCGTGGAGTATGAGCCCGTCACATTTGAGGCGGAAGATGCAGAATTTTTTGAGGCAGGATCAGTGGAGACAGTCTTAAGCGGCTATTCAGGCGATGGATACGTGGCACTGGATGGTCAGGTGGAGGACCCCCTTGGATGGCCCATCAATACACGGGCCGTGGGGCCGCACACCTTGGTCTTTCACTATGCCAACACAGGATTGAATCCTGTGCCAGTCAATATCATTGTCAATGGTGCAGGCCTTGCACAAGGGCTTCTGGAAACGGATGCCATGGGTGAGGAGGCATGGAACAGCCTGGCAGTCTGTGTGTATCTCAATGCAGGCAACAACCTCATAGAACTGGGTCTGCCGGCGCACAGCCAGGGAATTGCCCTTGACAAATTGACCGTTCTCAATGAATCCATGAACCTGATGGATCTCAGGTCAGAGATCATGGATTGTGACGGGCCGGACTTGGCTTCCAGGGCCAATGCCCTGGATCGTAGTATTGACACCTGCTGGTATGTGGACAGTTTTCCCGAATCCCTTGAAGTGGATCTGGGAGACATCTATCCACTCAACCACGCCAAGATCGTCTATGGCGACGGTGCCGCCTGCCAGTACAGGATAGAGGTCAGGACCGGCCTGAAAGACATCTACACACTGGCGGTCGATCAAACAGAGGATGCCGCATCAGTAGACGCTGCGTGTCACTTCAACACGGTTCTGGCAAGGTATATCCGATTGACGGTCACAGGCATGGTCGAGCCCGAGAATTCGGGTGCCGAGATCGCAGAGTTTCAAGCCATGGCCAAGCCTGAATATGCAGCCATTACAACGGAGTCCGGACAGTACCGCACGATCCAGCAGGCAGTCGACGCAGCACAGGACGGTGACGTGATCACCCTCCAGCCAGGGTTGTACACAGGCCCGGGCAATGATGCCATCAATATGAAAGGCAAGGCGATCACCTTGACCTCGATCGATCCTGAGGATGAACTGGTCGTGACCCGCACCATCATTAAAGGTGACACCCCTGCACTGGGCGCCATCATGTGTTTCAACAAGGAAACACATCATTGTCTGTTGAGTGGCTTGACCGTGACCGGGGCCCGGGCCGGAATCTACTGCGAAGCAGCATCGCCCCTGGTTCGCCACTGTCACCTTGTGGAAAATCTTGGGGCAGGCATAGAAATGCTCAATCGCAGCAAACCCACGATTGACCATTGCCTGATTGCAGGCAATCGTCATACGGGCGTGTACACGAACCCCACAGGCCGACGGGGGAATCTCAGTGCACCTGTTATTCAGAACTGTACGATTGCAGACAACCTTGGCTTTGGCATTGACGGGGGCAGTCCCCTGGTCGTGGTCAATTCGATCATCTGGTCCAATGGACATCTGACAGAAGGTGTGCAGATTGCAAACAGCGACCCGCTTTTGTCGTACTGCTGTCTGCCCGGCCAATGGGAGGGTGCGGGCATTCTGAATCATGATCCTTTGTTTGTACGTCAAGGTCTCTGGGAACCTGTCCCACAGGATCTTTGGAGCGGGCCGGAAGATCCCGGTATGCAGTACATCGCTGGCGATTATCATCTGCAATCGGAGGTCGGCTTTTGGAACGCAAGTGACAGCGCCTGGCTCACCAGTCCGATGAGCAGTCCCTGCATCGACGCCGGAGATCCGGACTCGGATTGGACTCAGGAGCCTGCACCCCATGGGAGTCGACTCAATATGGGCGCGTACGGAGGCACATTGCAGGCCAGCCTGTCTTCGCTCTAGGCGGAGAGCCAGCGCAGGTTTTTGGCATGGCTCACAGGTGACGATTTCGTCAAATGAATGGTGGTCCCGGTCCTGGAGGTAAACAACATGAAAACCGGAATTCTATGTGTATCGATTGTTTTGCTCATGGTGTCTTCAGGGTACTGTGATGATGTCAATCCCCTGGCTGATGCAGGGTTGTCCAGGTACGCCGGTTCAGAACCCATTCAGTTGGACGGCACTCGGTCGATCGCGCCACAGGATTTCGGGCCCCTGACCTATGCGTGGCAGCAGGTGGCCGGCCCCCCCGTGATCCTGTGGCATGCAGACAGCCCCACGCCCACAGTGGGTGGTTTTGTCCAGACAGACGCTGTGCAGCGATGTGACTTTGAATTGACTGTCACCGACAGGAACGGCCGTACAGCACAGGATACTGTTGAGGTGGTGATTGTGCCCGAATTTGGCCCAAGTACCCTGGCATTGGCCAATAACGTGTTTGATCCGAACAAGCCCCTGTTCATTTTTTTTACGGGTGGAAGCACATGCGCTGACGGCGGCGGAGAGCTGTTGGATGATCCCGGATTCCTGGCACTCACGAATCATATAGGTTTTCCTTTGGGATACAGCCCTGATCCGGGATCGGACCCCAGGACCTTTAACAGGTATGCGCACATGATCATTGTATACCTCTCCAGTGTGGCCCCGGACTACCAGCAGCCCATTCAAACCTGCGGATTCAGCGCAGGGGGCATGCCTGCCCTGGATCTCGGGGTACACATGAACCAGACCTATGCGGATGCCAGGTATGCCGTGAACCGCGTCACGCTGTTGGACGGGGGATTCTGCCTGGGGACCTATGGCCAGCCCCGGACAAGGGTCGAGACCTTCGCTCAACATACCGCAGCCGGCGAAGCAGGCTGGATAGACAACTACACGACCAACAGCGGCTATCTGTATCCGAATGTTCTGAATGTCTTCCTGCCCCTGTCGCACGGCGGCTGTGCCCAATGGTATTTCAATTCATTTGCCACCATGGATGACAACCGCATTTACAATGGCATTACAGCCGGGGCCTATCTCTCCCTTCTGGGGCCGGGCCGGCACCTGCAACTGGCGTCCACTCCCGGTGAACAGGTCTACAGCTTCCGGTGGAACGGGTCCGAAACCCAGGGGGTCATGCTGCTCGCAGATGCAGCGCATTCGGCCAGACTGCTCCAGCCGATCACACTGACAGGGCCCGAAGACGGCTGTCGAGTGGATGACCGGGGTGTCTTGCTCACGTGCGATGCAAGTCTGAATGCCGATGGCTATCAACTGCTTTTTGGACGTGATCCCTACCACATGACCCATCTCTTTTCTGATACGGAGTCGCCGCCTGATACCGTGGTCAAGACATTTCCCTTTGAGCACACCTGGTGGACTGTCAAGGCCTACGACACATACGGTTCCACCATCCACGCGGATCCCAGGTACATCGCGGCAGACACAGTTGCGGCTCAGCCTATCGAGAATGTCACGACTGGACAGACGTATGCCTCCATTCAGCAGGCCGTGCTTGACGCGCGCTCCGGCGATGAGATCGTGGTAAGCCCGGGCACCTGCCAGTATCTGGAGAATATTGAGATCAGGGATAAACACCTGACCCTCCGGTCCACAGATCCCTGTGATCCCGCGGTCGTGGCTGCCACTGTGATCCATGGCGGTTCGCGACACTCGACCGTGACTCTGTCCGGAGGTGACAAGGCCGGCGTGGTGATAGACGGTTTCACCCTCACTGGGGACATGGCTTGCCTCTCCTGCCTGGATGCCGTATCCACCACAATCAGGCGCTGTACCATGGCAGGCACCGGGACCACGGCCATAGAATTCTGGGGCTGCGAACCCACGCTCATTGACTGTCTCGTGCTTGGAGATGTGGTGGACAATGCCCTTGTCGCACATTGGAAACTGGACGAGGCACAGGGATCCTCTGTGCTGGACAGCGCAGGTGAATTCCACGGCACGGTCCTTGGAGAAGAAGAACCAGACTGGCAGCCTGATCGAGGTCGTGTGAATGGCGCGATCCTCCTGGACGGTATGGATGACAGGATCCAAACACTCGGTGTATTGAATCCCAACGAGGGACCTTTCAGCGTGTTCGCCTGGGTCAAGGGGAGTGATGCAGGGCAGGTCATTCTCTCTCAGAACGACGGTGCCAACTGGCTCTTGACCGATCCTGTGCACGGCAACCTACAGACGGAACTTCGAAGTGGGGGTCGCAGGGATGGGCCGGTCTTGACCTCTCAAGTGCATATCACAGACGGCAACTGGCATCACATTGGCCTGACCTGGGATGGTTCAATTCGAACCCTCTACGTGGATCATGCGCCAGCGGCCACGGACACAAACGCACAACTCAATCTGAAAGACGCCAGCGGCCCCTTCCACATAGGCGTCAATCACAAGCTCGAACCAGGCACCTTCTGGTCCGGCATGCTGGATGACATCAGGATCTACGATCGAGTGGTCAAACCGTAAAGACATCTGGATAGCGGTGTTCTTGCAGGCTGTACCAGGACGTCCATGTTCTTTAAGCTTCAGATCCCTAAGGGCGTGGCCCCACGAATGCTGCAAATCCTGCGCTCCAGCGTCAGCGCCCCCCTGGGGCCTTTGACATCTGCGACAATCAGTTGTTGGTTGTGGGCTATTGGTGACAATTGCCCCGGGGGCCAAGCGCGAAATTTGTGGATCAAGCAGTTGAGTCGCTTCGCTCCGGTTTTCAGTACACAGTAAACAGTATAAAAACACCCTTTTTTCTGAAAACTGAACACTGAAAACTTTACACTACGGGGCTTTTCTCAAAAGTCCTGTCAGAATTCAAACAGCTTCAGCACATCGTCGATGGTCCCCTCCTTGGTGATGCGGCGGCTCTTTTTTTCAGGACCCTCAAAGACCAGATACTCCTTCCTGGCCTGGATGGGGACTGCGAGGGTGTAGGGCCGGCACAGTTTGATGGCAGCCACAGCCCGCCTGGCCCCCTCGTACAGGGCCTGGCGTGTCTCTTCGAAGGGATAGAGTGCCGCGGCCTCGCGGGCCAGACCTCGTTTGACGGGGACGGTGACACAGTGGGGCCCGAAGAAGGTGGTGGCCTCCCGGCAGGTGGCCTCGTCCCCAGTGGCCATGATGGTGGGCACGCCGTAGTGGCCGGCTATGGCAGCCACCTGGGCCAGCTCACCGGACTCGACGCCGTTGTACCAGTAGCGATTTTCCGGACGCGACGACTGGGTGTGACAGAGCACGCCGTCGGGCGTGCCCATCATGGCGTGGGCACCCAGTTGGATCAGGCCGGTAAAAGACGCATCGAGTCCCGGCATCAGGCCCGGACGCGGTTTGCCTGTGATGTAGACGGCGCCCGGGGCCATCAGGTGCGGCACAAAGGCCTGCGATCCGTGCCCGTCCACCACCACGATCTCGTCCACGTGGGCGTCCCGCAATCCCTTGACCACGGCTGCAATGTCACCCATCAGGTACTCCTTGGCTGTCTCGCCCAGGGGATGGCCCGGCTCACGCGTTTGATCGAATTTGTACACACCGCTCGCGCCTTCCAGGTCCGTCAGGATATAGATGCGGACCGGAGCAGCCGCTGCTTGCGATGTGAAGCAGGTCAGTGCCATGAGACAGCACAGGCCATGGCCCAAGAAAAATCTGCGTCTCATCGTTCGTCGCACGCCCATTGATCTTGAACCGTTCTTTTTGTTTTTCATGTTAAATTCCTCATTAGCTTGGGATAAACCTATAACTCCTGCCCACAGCGATGTGTTTACGGACCTGTCGAATTCTGCGACATGCCGTCATTGTTCTCGCATGTGACATCCGTGCAGGCCTTTAGGGTGATGGGCACCTTTCCGTCGGGCGACTTGCTATTTACGATGGTGAGGCCCTTCACGCTTCTGGCTGAGATGCCGCACTGATCGAACACGTTGTTCTCGATGCGTATGTTCTCGTGGACCGGTTTGTCCGGCTCGGCCGTTGAATTGTGCGGATTGATCCACACAGCCGGCGATCCGTTCTGGCCGCACGCAATGAACCGGTTGCCGCGAATGGTCATATCGCGGATCGGGCCCGACTCAAACCACCCCTCGGCGTCATCCTCCACCAGGATGGCCGCCATGTGCGTGCGAATAAAGGTATTGTCCTCGACCACCACCTTGCCGCGTGTGGTGATCAGAAAACCGCGGCAGGAGGTCATTTCCGTTGTGCAGTCCCTGATCGTCACGTTCGGGTACCAGGTGACATTGTCCACCACATCGTCTTTCTCGAACTCCGGCGCAGACCCCGACAAAGTCAGCAGCCATTCCTTGTCCGTCTGGCGTTCTATGGACGTCACTGTGCGGCGCGTGCCGGGACGCTCGCGCAGACTCGCATGATCGATCACGGCAATTTCATCGCCAGGCTGAAACGCGGCCATGCCGTAGGTCTGGGGCTGCATGAACCTGAGCAGGAGTTGATTGTCCGCGGTCCTGGCCAGGATGCGCAGGTGCGTGCCGTGGACATTGATCGGGTCATCCTGTGTGCCTGAGAAGCGGCAGGCCTCCACCCGAATGTCACCGCGGCATCCGGAGAAGTGGAATACATCGGCCCACGCCGGGCAGGTCCTGAAGGTCCCGGGCGGCGGCACAACCTGGACATGCTGATACGTGATGCCCTCCGTGAACTGGCTGACAATGCCCATGCCTGTCAGGGCGTGAAACGTGCAGTCTCGAATGGCGATGTCCTTGCAGCGATTGTTGCAGGCGGACACTGTATCGCGTGTGACATTGCGGAACTGGAACTGACGCCCCTGGATCATATCCATGTGACCCTTGTCATACGTCAGGCGCACTGTACGTGATCCGAGGCCCTCGGCCCGCGCCGTGCTGAAAGGATCCCATCGTCCCATGCGCCAGGCATGTCTGGTTTCCAGATTCGCCTGCTGTACCATGGTCCAGCCCGGCCCGATATCACCTGTCCAGGAGAAGACGCCCTGGTCAATCGCATAGGCCGATCCTTCTGCGATCCGCACGACCACGCTGTTGGGTTCCACGGCCATGACTCGGAATTCGGACACGGTCGGGCGCTTGAGATCAAATGTGAGGTTTGAATAGGTGATGTCCTCACAGTGGTCATTGACGAATTGCACCATCCTGCCGGCAAACAGAATCTTTGCATGTGCATCACCGGTGATGCGCATGTGTTTTGCATTGTGACACAGGATGCCAATGGGGCGCGGCAGCTCAGGATTGTCATTGGCATTGGACACAAACAGCTTGCGATGGACCGCGCTGTCAGCAGGCAGCTCATGGACACCGGGCGCAAATACAATGACAATCGGCTGATCTGCAGTGCCTGCACCGGAGGGTATTAAGGAGCCATTATGCGTGCCTTGCGCGATCTCGATGCGGTCCCCTGGTGCCAGCGACAGTCCATTCACTTTTGTAAGGCTCTTCCACGCACTATCGCGGCCTTTGCCGTCATGGCCATCCTCCCCCTTGACCGGATCCACATAATACGTTGTATTGCCAGGTGATTGGATCAGCCTGTCACCGGAAGGATAGAGATCGACTGCCACAGACTCCGCTGCAGGATCGAGCCGCTCGGCCGCCATGGCCGTGCAGGACAAGATGAACAGAAAGACAACAAACGCGTGTTTCATTAAGATGCTCCTTTTTGACGGGGCACAAAAAACGCCCCCTATTATCAAGATGACATCGTATCTTGAGCGTCCCCGATTCTCAATGTTTTTCTGGGGCCGGAGCCTTCTCGCGCTAGACGTCAATCGCCAGGTTGCACGAGCAGTCTGCTGATCTCGGCAGCGATCTCATTCCGGTCCATCAGGGCGTCGAAGAATTCATCAAGGGTCGCAGCGTGTATCAGACCGAGAAGGGTCCCGAGCACTGCGCCGCGGTGCACGTTGTCGCCGCCCAGGTTGGTGTTGGCCAGGAGGGCCTGCTTGGGTTCCTCAAGATATTTGTAGGCCAGGTAGAGGACACTTGGCCAGGAATCGCTGATGTAACAGGCAGGTGAAAACAGGCCACCCACCACATCCCTGTCAGGGCGTTGTTTTGCAGTCAGCGATAACAGGTTCAACCCCATGCTGGCCTGTGCTGCCTTCACAAGCAGGTCCTCTGGCGACTGGTTCTGTGTACGAAATAGCAGGCCATCCAGGAGCTCGACATAGGCGACACAGATACGGGCCAGTTCCTGATCCGGATGGGTCAGAAACAGATGTGTCCGAGCGAGTGTCTGTACCGCCTCAAACGGTGCGCCCTGGACGCGTTCTGCAAGCACCAGCGGCGCGATGGTCACCAATGCGCCGATCGATGCGGTATCGTGGGTCACGGCCCCGCACAGATCTTTGGGCTTGCCACTTTCCAGGTTTGCGAAGAAGCCCCGATGGTATGACTCCGCATAGGTGTCCCGGTGCAGGGGCGGGTCCGCCATCATAAATGCGATGTAGGCATCCAGGAAACGATCCTTGTCGTAGTGACGATCACAGGCCCACATGGTACGCATGAGAACGCGTGCACAGTGGGCATTGAGTGTATTCTCACCGGCCTGCATCTGTTGGTGGTAGTGCTGATTCGGTTGTCCCCAGAACTGCCGTTTGCCTTTCAGAATCACCTCACCCACAATCTCTCGCTGAGAAACACCAGTCGCCTGCGTACCTCTTCCGCCCCTGGCCGTGGAATGGAGTGACATGATCGACGAAGGATGAAAACTTGGAGCCGCTTCCAGTTTTCGGATCCCACCGGGAAATGCCTGTTCGATATCCAAAGGATTGTAGTACCAGTGGACCGGCATGGCCAGGGCATCAGCCACGAACAGAGATTTCATCGCAGCAATGGCTCTTTCCTGTAGCAGAGTTGTTTTACCCATGGGTGATTCCTTGGATGTCACATTTTAAACTTCACCCTTCACACTTCACTTCAAGGCCGAGACAAACGCCCTGCATTCGACACGTCCATCATGGGGATGCCCAACTGAGTGACACAGGAATCCGGGCCAAAGCGAACACGACCCGATTTGTACTCGAGCAATTTCGGGTTAGCCATGGTATTGGTCTCATTGGTCTCGAGTGGGCCCCGGCCTGCAGCACTGTAGTCCTTGAGGTGCACACCTGTGACCACGCCTTTGCCGCTAAACAGCACGTTTTGCTTCAAGGTCAGTTCATCCACGTTGTCGATCTGAATGGCCCCTGCAGCCACAATCACATTGCGTTCCACGAGAAACTGGGTACAGCGAGGAAAGGTCAGTCGCATGTCACCATCATACACAAAGACATTGTTACGGATGGTGTTCTTGAGGGCCATGTGGTTGTGGGACGGTCTGGCCACACCATAGGACAGGTTGCCCTCCACCACACAGTCTTCACTGCGCTCATCCAGGTAGTAGGCCGAAGACCCATACCCGCCTGTATCGTCAATGTCGTGAATGAGATTGCCCCGCAAGACCATGTTCTTGCCTGCAAAGCAGTAGATGCCGCCCCCATCGTGCAGGACCTGCATGGCCTGGTAAATGTGGTTCGCTTCAATGCGGCTGTTCAACCCGCCGCAGTTGATCGCTGTATAGGGCGTGTCGTGGATCTCGTTGTGCGTGATCACGGTCTCGCCGCCCCCCACCACGGCAATGGCACTGGGATAGGTGAGTCCCACGTGGTCGATGGTATTGTTGTGTATGGTGCAGCCCCCGGCTCGAATACCGCAGGCTCCGACATGATGTACGTGACAACGTTCAATCTGCACACCGCCGCCGCGCACATTGATGCCCTGACCGCCGCAGTTGACGATTTCAAGATCCAGCAGGCGACAGGCCTGGGCCTGGGTCACATTCACGGCCCCGTCAAAACGGCCTGCGCCGAATCCCCCGGCCTGAAGCGGCGTGGTGGTGACGCTCAGGGTCAGACCCTGGATCGTGACATCCTTCACGGGCAACTGACGCGTCCCCTCCAAGCGAATGATCGACTCCACACGCGGTGCAAGGACTTTGATTCGGTCCATGTCCTCGCCGGGCAGGGGCCAGTACACCACCTTGCCTGCAGCGCGATCCAGCATCCATTGACCGGGGCGCGTCATGCCCTCGCGCGTATTGAAGATTTCATATTTGTGGACGCCAAAGGCGCCGGCAGGATGGCCCGCGGCGCTGGAAAAGGTCAGGCGATTCGCGGCACGATCCATGGACTTGACACCCACCAGCGAATCGTCCCACATGTGGTACACACGGATCTCCGCATTGCGCACTTCAAAATCCGGCCCAATGTCCTCGGGCTTGAAGATCATCGTGGTGAGTTCTTCCTGCGTGGGCTTTCGCTGCCAGCCGCCGCCTGTGGTGGACATCCATCGCACGTCAAACTGACTCAGATGGGTCAAGGTGCCTTGCTCAGGGTACTTCGCACGCGTAGCCGTACGTCCATTCACCACCAGGGTACGGAAATCCCAGGTGCCCTCTTTCACGCCGGGCAGGGACGCCGAATATAGATGGTCACCCTCCTTCTGCCAGTCGGCGATCAACGATCCCCCATACAGCGTGACATCAGCGTCTTCAGCAGCACGCAGTGTCAGGCCGCTGTCTTCGCCGGTCAGGACAATGGGCTGGTCTATGTGGTACGTACCTGCATCCACCATAAGGGTGTGAGGCTTGGACTCGGCATGCCTGCGAGCAGCAGTCAGGGCCCCGCTGATCGTGGCCCAGGGACCTTCAAGACTCTGGTCGCTGCCTGTGGGTGACACCCGGAATGTCGCGGCCTGCAAAGGCTGCATGGCCAAGAGACCAACAATCAAGGCCAACCAATAGTGGCCAATGTATGTACGTTTCAACATAGTCGTTTGTCCTCTCGAATAATTGATCGAATGAGCCTGTTCTGCAACCCTGAACCCCTAATCCGTAAACCGTAAACCCTGACCCCTGACCCCTGAACCCTAATTCGTCCAGACATCGGCAGTCCGGGCTTCCACTGTGGGCAGTGGGTCCAGCGCAGCGCTGGGCACCGGTTCATACCAGAAGGTTGAACAGGACCAGTCGTCCTGCGTCTCGGCCAGACCATTTTTCCAGGCGATCTGCTGGATGGTGATGCGGCATTCTTTTTGCCAGACAATGGGATCGGGCAGGTGCCACCTGTACATGGAGATGAAATTCTTCTGATTCAGACTGCAGCCGTTATACAGATAGGGGGTCTGTTGTATACCATAGGACAAGCCCACATAGTCTTCGCTGCCTGTACCGCACAGTGTGGGAAATTCCGTGTCACCATCCATGTACACCTTGATCTCGCCCTCGCCCCACCACTGGTCCGGGTGCAGGTTGCGTATGCCAATGACCGCGCCCATATAGCGACCCTTGTTTGTACGCTTGGGCAGGATCTCGAAATCCTGCTTGAGTGTGGTGGGATTTTCCCTGCGGAACAGGCAGTGCAGACGCCCCACATCGCGGGGATGCCTGTCCGCAATCGTGTAGTCGATCTGATAAAACAGGGGCACGTTGCCTTTGCCTTCATTGGTGAGCGTAATCCTGGCGCGCCTGGTGAAGGGCATGGGCAGCCAGATGTTCATGCCTGCATTTTCTCCCAGAGAATGTACTGCAGAGTCGTATGCCTGGACCTTGCCATGGGCAAATCCCATGAAGTCACCAATCGGACATTCGATGCTGGGGTGGTCCTGGTCGTCCCACCATGCCCTGATCACCAGGGATCGAAGATTCGTGGGGGCCTTGTTGGTGGTCATCCAGATATGGCGGATCGTGCCGGGGCCTTCAATGTCACAGAGCTGCACGGTCTGGCCTGCCTTGAAATCAATGGAGGGCTTTCCCTTGCGTGTGGGACCGAGGTTGCTGGCTGCCTGGCCCCCTTGACCTGGGGCCCCTGTGGGATTCTCAAAACAGATTGACCGTGAAATCAGGCCGGTATTCAGGGCATAGGGCTCAGTCACGATGTTGGGGGACTGCACTTGGCAGCTCGATACCAGCAAACATACACTGATAAGTCCTGCGAGAGTTAAGCGTGACACCATCGTTATCCCTTTCAATAGCACACCTCTGCTTTGTGCAGAAGTGTTGGTTAAAACAACTCATTTTTCCATACACTGAATACTGAAAACTGTATACTACAGGGCTTTTTGCAAAAGTCCTGTTAAAACTGAAAACCACAGGGCTTTCAGCCAAAGCCCTGTTATTAAAGTGCCCACCCCGCACGGTAGTCATAGTGCAGATACTGGTTCGCTTGAGGCATATTCGTGACAGTCATGGCGTCACTGTCCCAGAGGAGCTTCCTGCCGCCCACACGCACGCAGACCGTACCCAGCAGCACGGCCTCTGTCATGGGACCTGCAAACTCGAAACTCGATGCCGTGGGCGTGCCTTCCTTTACAGCCTTAATCCATTCTTCATAGTGGCCGATGGACCGAGGCAGTGTCTTGGGAGGACGTTTGTACGCACGCATCTTAGACAGGGGAATCAGGCTGGGACTTTCACCGCCCCACCCTGACACCAGCATGGTGCCTTGATCGCCCTTCAGGATCAGGCCGTCTTCCCTGGGCAATGCCATGTCATCTTCCATATCTCTGGGACGCGGGGGCGTCAGTCCGCCGTCATACCAGTGGAGCGTGACAGGCGGCAGATCGCCCCTGGCAGGAAACTCATAATGTACCGTGGAGGCCAGGGGCAGTGTCTCTTTAAACACAGGCGTGGAACTGGCATGCACACTGGTCGGCGCGCCAAGCTTGAGCGCGGAAAACGCAGGGGCCAGGTTATGGATGCCCATGTCACCGAGTCCGCCGGACCCGAAGTCCCACCAGCCGCGCCAGGCAAACGGCACATAGGCGGGGTGATAGGGCCGATGCGGTGCAGGTCCCAGCCACAGGTCCCAATCCAGAGTTTTTGGGATCGGCGGTGTGTCTTTCGGACGATCAATCCCCTGCGCCCACCACAAGGGCATCCTGCCCTGATGCGTGGGCCGGTCCGACCAGCAATGGACTTCACGCACCTGGCCAATGGCCCCATCCATGAGCCATTCCTTGATCAATCGATTACCCTCGAAGGCCATGCCCTGGTTCCCCATCTGCGTGGCGACCCCGGCCTGTTTCGCTGCCAGTGTCAAGGCCCGGGCTTCGCCCACGGTTCGTGTGAGGGGCTTTTCACAGTACACATGTTTCCCAAGTTTCATGGCAGTCATGGAGATGACGGCATGGGTGTGATCCGGTGTGGCAATCACCACGGCATCCAGATCCTTTTCCTGTACCAGCATCTCGCGATAGTCACGATAGCGTCTGGCTGAAGGATACCGTTTAAACACGCCGTCTGCATAGTCCCAGTCCACATCGCACAGGGCCACAATGCGCTCGGATTCCACACCGCGCAGGTCATCCGAACCTCGCCCCCCAATGCCGATACCGGCGATGGTGAGCTTGTCACTGGGCGCCGTATAATTCGCCCCGCCCAGCACATGACGCGGGACAATGGTAAAGGCTGCTGTGGTTGCAGCGGTCTGTTTGATGAACTGACGTCTTGACAGCCCATCCGTCTTTGATTCTGTCTCTGATACAGAGTATGGTTCCGGCTTGGTCATCTTACTTGTCCTCACTTCTTCAATGGATTCACGCTCATGTCATGCCAGGTCTTTTTTTGCACAGTCCACGATCCGATCGATTTCCCGGGCGAGGCCTGGATCAATGGGATCGGGTTCGTGTTCAGCTAAAAGGGTCTTGACCTGTTCGGTCGCACGATCGCAAAATGATTGACTGCCCTGCTGTTGCCAGACGGCCCAGCTCTGCCGGGTCCAGGCCGGTCCGGAGAGCCACAGTGCCTCGCGAAAGTGTTTGACCGTGTGTGACTCTGCCAGGAAATTGCCAGCCGGCCCCACAGCCTGGATCACGTCGCCAGCCAGCGTCGCCCGGGTCACATCAAAGCCTCGCAAAATGCGCTTGACGTAATGGCCCAATTCATTGTCCATGAAGAGCCACAGGAGACTGCCCGCATGATCGGTGCCGCAGATCCCGCAATGACCGAAAGTGTCTGCCCCGGCCTGAGCCCCGAGCATCAGGGTCACGCCCTTTTCCATGCCGGCCTGGGCATCGGGGAGTTTGGCATCGGTCAGACCCACATTGATGTACACAGGAAAGCCGTAGGACTGCGCAATCTGCACCATGGCCGCGCCCATCAGGCCCTGTTCCGGAGACCCGAACGAACAGATGCTGGTGCGCGGGTCCATGATATGTGGAATACCGCCGTAGGTCATGGGTGTGCCCGGTGCCAGGAGTTGAGTCATGACCACACCGGCGAGGATCTCTGCGTTTTCCTGGGCCAGTGTGCCGGCCAACGTGGCCGGGGCCGTACCAGAGGCCATGGCCATGGGGCCGACACTGACCGGTTGGCCGGCACCCACAAATTCCGCCACAATGTCCAGTCCATCTCCAGGCAGCTGAAGCGGACTGATGGGCTCCAGAAACGCCTCGACCATGGGGTGCTGTCTGAGTGCATCAGCGCCTCCTGCCGCGGTTCGATAGAGTTCGAGGATGTAGCGCGCGGTCCGCCCATTCTTGACCCAGCACCGCGTGGGCTTGGTCGTCGCCTTGATGAGTTCTCCTGTCAGGAAGACGTCCCGATAGGACTCGGACACTTCCTTGGGCTGTGCCATGGATCCCACAATGGTGATATTCTCCAGGGTATCGCCCAGGGCCATGGCCTGGTGCGCATCGCCCAGTGTGGCCTGGCGCCGCTGGCCTGTGTCAAGATCGATCCAGGCGTACTGTCCCGGACTCGACATCATCACAAAGTCACCATATCCGAACCGCGCGGTCTTGCCTTTGTCCCGGCCATATAGGGTGTACCGTTTGCCGGCCTTTTGAATGGACTCCATGACGAGCGCCTCAGGAAGTCTTGCCAGTTTTCTGTGCACATCCACAGTAGCGCCCGCCTGGGCCAGCATATCCAGTATGACATCGTGCTGTACGACAACACCGGTCCTTTCCAGGATATGGAGACTTGTGCTATGAATCTCAGCGATCTCGACATCGGACAAGACACTCGTTTTTAGTCTGGCCATTGGACAACTCTTTTTGACGGATTTCAGGAAAGACTGCTTGAACGCACTGTCATGTCACAGGATGGAACCACAGATCGATCGGCCGTTTGACTCCCTGGGGCCTGAAGGGCAGATCGACCTTTCTGCCTTGACCGGCAGACTGATATGCGGCATAGAGGACTTCCTGAACGAGGCGTCCATCTTCACCTGTGGCCTGGGGGGCTTCCTTGGCGCGCACGCATCGGGCAAAATGATGCATTTCCTGGGGGAAGCCATAGTTCCACAACTCTTCAAAGACCGGATAGGTCCAGCCCTGGGTGGTCGGGGCCTTTTCCACGGCATAGCCGAATCCGTACTCGCTGTACGTGGGCAAGGCATTGCCCATGTGGAGATCCGCGTACGTGACACCGCCCTCGCCGTACACCTCGATACGATCTTCCATGCCGCCGCGCCTGGCCCAACTGTCCTCGATCAGGCCGACTGCGTTGTTTTCGAATTCAACGATACAGATGGAATTGTCTTCGCCCTTTGTCTTGTCACTGTGTACATAGGTGCCCATCTGGCAGAACACGTTCTTGATCTTGGGACGCCCCAGGAACCAGTGACAGAAGGCAATACCGTGACACCCCATGTCCATGAGCACACCGCCGCCGGACTGGTTCACATCCCAGAACCAGGGCGCATGCGGGCCAAAGTGCTTTTCGCACTGCTTGACCATGTAGACCTTGCCGAACGCCCCCTGGTCCGCCATTTCCTTGGCCTTGACATACTTGGGCGTAAAGAACAGTTCTTCTGCATACATGAGCAGCACGCCCTGCTTCCTGCAGGTATCGATCATCAGGTCCGCCTCTTCCAGCGTCATGCACAGCGGTTTTTCGCACACCACGTGCTTGCCCGCATTCGCAATGTCCACGGTCATTTGGTAGTGCAAAGCATTGGGCGCCGTGATAGTCACCATCTCGAGGTCCTTTTCCTTCAGCATGTCGCGATAGTCCGTGAAGACCCTTGGAATGCCGTATTGTCCGGCCAGCTTTTCTGCATGACCGGATGTGGGCGACGCCACAGCCACGACTTCAGCCTCATCCGGCATGATCTTGAATGAAGCCGCATGGATATCCGCTTCAAATCCTGAACCGATGATGCCGACCTTGACTCTACCTTTGGGCATGGTTTCGTTCTCCTTTTCGTCTCTCATATGGGTTTCAGGCTTTTATGACCGGCCAGTCAAACGTGGTCCGGATGTCGATGTGACGACCGGTCTTACTTGATTCGCGGCAGGCGATCATGATCTCCAGACAATGCAGTGCATGTTCGGCCGTGACCAGGGAGCGTTCACCCGTGAGCAGGCGCTTGGCCACATAGGCGGCCCCCTGCTGCCATTCAAATCCCTGGGTGTCCGTACACCAGCGTTTCATCTGAGGATCTTCTTCTGTCGCCAGATCCACGCCCACTGGCCCCCAATCGTAACCGACCAGATCCATGACCCCGCTGTCGCCGAAGATCTCAATGGTCGTCTTGTCCTTTTCCATGGCGTCGTGAGGTTTGGCGCGATCGAACAGGGAAAACCCGGTCATGATCTGGCTGAACACACCATGGCCGTGGTCAATGAGCAGTTGAGCGTTTTCATCGGTGTTGACCTCGACCTTGACCTTCTCGCCTTCGTGGGTCGTGACCGTGACTTCAGGATGGAGAATACCGGCCAGGCCAGTGACGCGCCGAGCCGGCCCCAGCAGACCGGTCAGGGTCGTAATGTTGTACACACCCAGATCGTACAGACTCCCGCCTCCGTCCTTGAAGAACTCTGGCGCCCAGAGCCACTTGTGGCCATTGTGACCGTAAAAGGCACGTGCACCTGCCAGACGTCCCAGTTTGCCGGCAGCCAGGGTCCGGGCCATGAACTCGAACTGAGGACTGGTGACCATGCAGGGTGCAGCCCAGAAGCCGACGGTCTGCTTCTTGGCCAGGTCGATCAGTTCCTGTCCGTCTCTGACGCTGTTGGCCAGTGACTTCTCGCTCCACACATGCTTGCCGGCCTGCAGGCCGATCTTGTTGATCTTGTAGTGTTCAGTCATGGAGGTGGTATTCACCAGCAGATCGAAGTCCACGCCTTTGAGCATCTCGTCGATATGACCGTATACGTGGGGAATCTGGTAGTCCTTGGCCCTCTGCTCGGCTCGGGGACGGATGATGTCGCAGCAACTGACCAGGTCGATGTAGGACCGGGCCTTCAGATTGGGAATGTACTTCCAGGACACGCTGCCGCAGCCGATAATGCCCACGCGAATCTTCTTCCCATTCGGCACGGCTCGCCCCTTGTGCACAGTGGCCAGAACAGGGCAGGTTCCCAGCGTGGCCAGGGCTGCGGCCTGACCTGTGGTGTGCAAAAAGGCCCGACGCGACAGGATTTGAGTGTGTGTCGTATCAGAGTCTTTGGACAACATGGCAAACCTCCATTCTCAGCAATAACGAGCAACCAACAGCCAACAACCAACAACGAATAACGAACAGCGAATAACGAATAACAAACAACCAGAAACCAGAAACCAGCAACTACTTAAACAACTCCCAGAGTCCTTGAGTGCCCAGACGACCGAGCCCCTTGGCTTGGGCGTTTTCGAAGAGTTTTTTGGCCAGTGCTGTGCCGCTCATAGACGCCTCGTGATTCTCACCCAGTTCGGCCGTGTAGTTGAGGTCCTTGCAGAGCAGATCGATCATGAAGCCCGGTGCCATGTCATCGGCCACGATCTTGGGACCCAGGTTGGCCAGGGCCCAGGACCCGCCTGCACCACTGGAGACCACATCCACCATCACGGCCGGGTCGAGTCCGGCCTTGCCCGCCAGGGCAATGCCCTCACAGCAGGCCAGCATGTGCAGGGCACAGAACAATTGATTGCACGCCTTGCAGGTCTGGCCCATGCCCACAGGCCCCACATGCGTGACCTTGGAGCCGAGCACGTTGAACAGCGGCAGACACCTGTCAAAGACCGCCTTGTCGCCCCCCACCATAATGGACAGCGTGCCCTTTTGAGCGCCCACGTCTCCGCCTGAGACCGGGGCATCCAGATACGCCACACCCAGCCCTGCCAGGCGTTGGGCAAAGTCCTGCGTGGCGTGCGGTGAAATTGTGCTGTTGTCCACAACAATCAGGCCTTTGTGGGCGCCCTCAGCCACACCCAGCGGGCTAAATAGGATCTCCTCCACATCTGATGTGTCTGTGACATTCATAAACACCACGTCGCTCTGCGCAGTCAACTGTGCAGCCGTGTCACACACACCTGCCCCCAACTCACGCAACGGCTCACACCTGGCCCGTGTTCGGTTGAACACGCTCAGTGCATAGCCGGCCTTGAGTAGATTTCCCGCCATGGGCCGCCCCATGATGCCAATCCCGATGTATCCAACCTTCATGTGAGCCCCTTAAAACTGAACAACAAACACTGAAAACTCCGAACTGAAAGCCTACCACCTGGGGCCTAAAACTGAAAACCTAAAACTGAAAACTTTTTTGACATCTCCATGACTCAACTAGAGGCTTGCATTTCCCTCCCAAAGCCTGTATAATACTTGTTTTATATCAATTTATATTGACGAGAGTGAAGCTTTATGATAATCCGAGCAAAGTCGTATCCCAGGGCCGGTTTGATTGGCAATCCATCGGATGGGTATTTCGGGAAAACGATTTCGTTTTCATTTGGCAATTTCTGCGCAGAGGTGATTCTGTACGAGAGCCCGGAACTCGAAATCCTGCCCTGCCAGAAGGATCAATCCTGTTTCGGAAGTGTCCAGGACCTGGTCAAGGACGTGGAACTGCATGGCTACTACGGCGGCATCCGCCTGCTCAAGGCCACGATCAAGCGGTTTTTCGACTACTGCCGGGCAAAACAGATCGACCTGAACACACGTAACTTCACGATCCGCTACAATTCCGATATACCCCACGGCGTGGGTCTGGCCGGGTCCAGCGCCATTATCACGGCGTGCCTGCGTGCCCTGACCACGTTTTACGGGGTCACCATTCCCAAGCCCACCCAGGCCAGCCTGATCCTGTCTGCCGAGGTGGACGAACTGCATATCTCCGCTGGCCTGCAGGACCGTGTGATCCAGGTGTATCAGGGTGTCGTGTTCATGGACTTTGACAGAACCCTCATGGAGAAACAGGGCCATGGTTTGTACGAACCCCTGGACCCAGCACTGCTGCCGCCTTTGTATGTGGCGTACCAGGAGGACCTGTCCGAGGTGTCGTCCAAGTTCCACAACAACATCCGGGAGCGTTTTGAACTGGGCGACAAAAAGATCATCGCGGCCATGAAGTACTGGGCCCAACTGGCAGCCAAGACACGCAAATGTCTGCTGGACGGTGACCTGGACGGCATCCCTGCACTGCTGAACGCCAACTTCGACAAGCGTGCCAGCATCTACAAGATCAGCCCGGACAACATCAAGATGGTACAGACTGCCCGCGCCCAGGGCGCCAGCGCCAAATTCACGGGCTCCGGCGGTGCCATTGTGGGCACATACACAGACCAGAAAATGTTTAACGCACTCAAGAGAGAACTGGGCAAGCTGGATGTCAAGGTTATCAAACCAAACCTGGTTGGACCGTCCCAGTGCGCCTGCTGCGAGTAAAAAGGTGAGCATGACAACACAGAACAGCATTCGAAAGGCCGTGATCCCAGCGGCAGGATTTGGCACCCGTTTTCTACCTGCCACCAAGTCCCAACCCAAGGAGATGCTTCCCATCGTGGACACACCGGTGATCCAGTACGTGGTGGAAGAGGCTGTGGCCTCGGGCATCACGGATATCCTCATGGTCATTGGCAAGGGCAAGCGCGCGATCGAAGAACACTTTGACCGCAGCTTCCAGCTCGAAGACCAACTGGAGCGTCAGGGCAAGATCAAGGAACTGGAGATGATCCGCCGCGTATCCGACATTGCCACGATCCATTTTGTGTGGCAAAAGGAAATGCTCGGCCTGGGTCACGCCGTGCTGTGCGCACGCAACCATGTGGGCCATGAACCCTTTGCCGTGCTCCTGGGTGACACGGTCATCGGCTCCGAGGTCCCTGCCACGCAGCAGCTCATCGACGTGTACAACCACTACCGCGGTTCTGCCGTGATCCTTGAAGAGATCGAACGCGAAAAGGTCACACGCTACGGCGTGCTCAAGGGCAATGAAATCGACACGGGCCTGTATCAGGTCGAGGATTTCGTGGAAAAACCCAGTGTCGAGGAGGCCCCTTCCAACCTGGCCTTTGCAGGCAGATACGTGTTCACACCGGAGATCTTCCAGTTCCTGGAAAACACCCCGCCCGGCAAGGGCGGCGAGATCCAGCTCACAGACGCCATGCGCACCATGGTCAAACACCAGGCCATGTACGGCAAGACACTGGCAGGCAAACGCTACGACATCGGCAACAAAGAGGGCTTCATCAAGACCAACCTCGAATTCGGCCTCAAGGACCCGGAGATCTCGGATCAGCTCAAGGCCTATATCAAGCAGTTGGCCAAGGATCTGGGGTAGAGGGGTTAGTGCTTGAATTACCTACTCCCCCCAGGTATACTGTTTGTGCTCGTAGCAGGAAGTACTTGTGATTATGGTCTCAAGGTTGTGCATTCAGAAAGGTATCATTCATGAAGATTTCACGTCGTCAATTCCTCACCTCGGCCTCAGCCACCGCAGTGTCTCTGCCGTTCATTGTGCCTTCCAGAGTCTGGAGCGCAGAAACAAAACCCAGTGACCGTCTGACCATGGGATTCATCGGTGTGGGCAAGCAAAATCGCGGTCTGCTCAACGGTTTCCTGCACCGCGACACACGCGTCCTGGCTGTGTGCGATGTGGACACCACACGACGCGATACGGCCCAGAAAACCGTGAATGACTTCTACAAACAAACCTCTGGCTGCGATGCCTACAATGATTATCGCAAGATCATTGAAAGGAAAGACATCGATGCCGTGTGCATTGCCACGCCGGACCACTGGCATGCCATCATCACAGTGGCCGCGCTGAAGGCAGGCAAGGACGTGTACTGCGAAAAACCCCTGACCCACAATATCCACGAATCCATTGAAGTGATGAAGGCGGTCCAGGCCAATGGACGCATCCTGCAGACCGGGTCCATGCAGCGGTCGAGCTCAGAATTCCGCGTGGCCTGCGAACTGGTGAGAAACGGAGCCATTGGCAAGCTGATCAAGGTGGAATGCCAGTTCGGTGATCCGGGTCGCCCCTGCGATCTGCCTGAAGAGGCCATGGAACCGGGTCTCGACTGGGACATGTGGCAGGGCCCGGCCCCTGTTCGCGCGTACAATTCCGTGCTGAGCCCACGCGGCAATCATGACCACTTCCCCAACTGGCGAAGCTACTGTGAATACGGCGGCGGCATGGTCACGGACTGGGGCGCCCACCACCTGGACATTGCCCAGTGGGGCCTGGGCATGGACGAGAGCGGTCCTGTGGAAGTCCTGCCCGCACCTGAAGGTACGCGTGCCAAACGGGGCGTGACACTGGTCTATGCCAACGGCGTGACTGTCAAACACACGGACGGCTTTGGCGTGGACTTCTTTGGCACGGAAGGCCGAGTCCAGGTCAACCGCGGCAAATTCGTGTTCATGCGCGATGACGAGGTGATCTCCAAGTTCACCCAGAGATCAGACGGCGGGTCTTTGATGCTGGCCACGCGCAAGGCTGAAAAGGAATTCCTGGCAGACGCCAAGATCAGACTCTACAAGAGCAACAATCATCAGGACGACTTCCTGGAGTGTGTCAAGAGCCGCAAGAAACCCATTACCAGCGAAATCGTGGGGGCTCGTTCGGCCATCTGCTGTCACCTCATGAACCAGGCCTACTACCACGGCGAGAAACTTCAATGGGATCCCGCTGCCAACAAATTCATCAACGGGACCGGCAACCCCGCCTGGCTCACACGCGATTACCGATCACCCTGGACGGTCTAGGTTCATCCATCAGTCTTTTCGGCAAGCAGGCAGCACAGGGTGTGATGCCTGCTTGCCTTTTATATCACAGTCTTGAATACACGTTGATCCACACGATTGGGAAGGCCCTATGATACCCAGAGCACCTGTAAAGACCGTTGCCGTTCTCGTCCTTGTCTCGATCCTGACTGCCATGGCTGCAGATCGTGAGATGGTGGACTACATCAATCCCATGATCGGCGCCATCACATTGGGCGGCTATGGCGGCCACGGTCTGGGCAAGACATTCCCCGGGGCCACCACACCGTTCGGCATGGTGCAGCTCAGCCCGGATACCATCACAGGCGGTGACAATGGGCCGGGCTATTCTTCGCACCACGAGACTATCGAAGGCTTCAGCTTCACGCACATGAGCGGCGTGGGCTGGTACGGTGACCTCGGCAATCTTCAGGTCATGCCCGTCAGAGGACCGTTGCGATTTTGCAGCGGCAGCAATGCATTCGATCTGTACAAGGCACAGGACGAGGGCTGGAAATCCCCCTACCGACACGAGACTGAAACGGCCGCTGCAGGCTACTATTCAGTCCATCTTGACAAGTACGACATTCAGGTGGAAACCACAGCCACGCCCAGAACCGGCATGCTGCGCATGACGTTCCCTGCAGCTTCGGACAGCCGCATCCAGATCGATCTGGCCAGACGCGTAGGCGGACGGGCCAGGCGCCAGTCCATCGAGGTGCTCGATGACCACACGATTCAGGGGACCATGCTGTACCAGGGGGACGGCAACGGTTTCTCATCACGCACACGCTATACGTTCTATTTCTATGCCGAATTCGATCGCCCCTGGGATTCCTTTGGCCTGTGGAATCGCGGCGATGACCTGGGACCTCTGACCGCTGCCGACAATAATGACCTCGGATTCTATGCCCAGTTCAAGACCCAGCCAAACGAACAGATCCTCATGAAGGCAGGCATCTCGTTTGTCAGCCTGGCCAATGCCAGGGCCAATCTCGAAGCGGAACTGCCGCACTGGAATTTCGAACGGATCCGGCGTCAGGCCAGATCGCTCTGGGCCGATGCACTCAAGGGCGTGGACATCCAGGGCGGCACGGACACGCAAAAGGAGATCTTTGCCACGGCCCTGTATCACTGCTCCATTGATCCCCGTATCTTTGTGGACACCAATGGTGAGTTCTTTGGTGCGGATTACAAACCGCATCGCTCGGATGAGTTCAACTATCGCACGATCTTCAGCGGCTGGGACGTGTTCCGCAGCCAGTTCCCCCTGCAGACTCTCATTAATCCTGATATGGTCAATGACGAGATCAACTCCCTGATCCACCTGGCCGAGTTCAATCAGAGGCAGGCCTTTCCCCGCTGGGAACTTCTGAGCACACACACGGGCTGCATGCTGGGCAATCCCGCCATCTCCGTGATCGCCGATGCCTACACCAAAGGCATTCGAAAATACGACATAGACAAGGCCTACCAATATTGTGTGGCCACAGCTGAAAAATATCGCAATCCTTCCAGCGGCTATACACCGGGCGACATTTCCAGGACACTGGAATATGCGTACACAGACTGGTGCGTGGGCCAACTCGCTGAAGCCCTGGACAAACCCGCAGATGCGAAAAAGTACGGCGCACGTGCCCTGACCTACAAGACCCTCTGGGACCCCAATGTGGCGTGGTTCCACAGTCGAAATGCAGACGGTACCTGGACCGAATGGAAGGGCAAGACCGTGCACGGCCAGGGCTGCACAGAGAGCAATCCGTATCAGCAGGGCTGGTTCGTACCGCAGGATGTGTACGGACTCATGGATCTCATGGGCAGGGACACCTTCCTCAATGAGCTGACGACCTTTTTCGACAAGGTGCCCAAGGACCTCCTGTGGAATGACTACTACAACCATGCCAACGAGCCCTGTCACCACGTGGTGTTCCTGTTCAACTATGCCGGCGCACCGTGGCTCACACAGAAGTGGAGCCGCGCCATCTGCGACACGGCCTACAGCACAGGCGTACGAGGCCTGTGCGGCAATGAGGACGTGGGCCAGATGTCGGCCTGGTATGTGCTGGCGGCCATGGGCATGCATCCTGTGTGTCCCGGCGACGGCATCTATCAACTGACCAGCCCGGTGTTTGACAGGGTCAGCATCCGGCTGGACCCGACCTACTACCCGGGCGGCACCTTCACTGTGACAGCAAAAAACAATTCAAAGGAAAACCTGTATATCCAGTCCGCCACATTACGCGGCCAGCCCCTGAACCGGGCCTGGATCACGCACCAGGAAATCGTGCGCGGCGGTACCTTGGCATTTGTCATGGGCCCTGAACCCAATCAGGCCTGGGCCAGTGCACCGGAAAACCGCCCACCATCATTCATCATTAAATAGTTGAAAACCATGCAGTCAATCAATCTCCATGCCCTGAGAACATGGTCAAAAATCAAAAGGAGGAATGCCCCGTGAAAAAGACACAGTTATGCCTTATCATTTGCCTGGTTACATGGAGCAGTGTGTCGTGGGCGCAATCCAGACATGCCGCGGAAACCCTGTAC
>JAIPFM010000039.1 GCA_021736645.1 Phycisphaerae bacterium
ATCAGCTCCACAGAACAGGGTGCCTCGCCGCTGCCCCAGTAAAAACCGTTTTCATCGGCCAGTTCACTCGGTTCCACAGCAATACTCAGGGTCGGGATGGCCAGCAGCGAAGGGATGATGTCTGATCTGTAGTCTGCGTCATCCACAATGCCAGGGTCCATCTCGTAGTCGTGATCATCATAGGCGCTGCCGCCCAGCCACGTCCTGGGATTCGGGTAGCCTTGAATGTGCGCAGGTTGACGAATCACATCTGACAGGAACAGGTAGGTCTGCGTATCCACGTCTGTGCTGCGCATGCCGTCTTTAAAGGCCATGGCCCGAAGCACGGTGGTGGTGGAAATTGTCACGGTCACTGGGGACGGCCCCTCAATACCGTGGCTGAGTGTGGGCAGACTGCCATCCGTGGTATAGACAATCGTGGCGTCCTCTGTGGCGCAGGTCATGGTCACCGCAAAGGGCATTTCAAAGAAGCCGCGGTCCACACTGAATTTTGTGTCTGCCACCAGCGGCAGCGCATGGTTTTTGTTGCTTTGCCCTGGACTGGGGTTCAGTGTGACCCAGCGATCACTACCATCAGGCTCCCGCCCCCAGGCAATGCCAACTGGGAGCTTGGCAAATGTCACGAGATCCATCAGGGTGAACCCATCTGGCCCGTAGAGTGCCACAGTTTCACCCTGGCTGTCCAATTCAAAACTGGCATGAAGACCCGGGGCGAATCCTCCATCCGCCCAAATCCGCAAGAAGCCGCCAGGTGAAATAGTGGTCAAATCACGATCCCCGCCAGGCACGCGCCAACGCAAGGGGTCATCCGGATCGTCTGTCAGAAAATAACCAGCTATATCAACCGGCAGGTCAGTCGGATTATAGAGTTCAATCCAGTCCTCGGTGTCCTTGGAGTCAGGATCATCAGTGGCCAACAATTCATTGAGAACAATCCGGCCCATGATGTCAGTACTCTGCAGGTAGAGGGTCACCTGGTCGGAAGATTCCAATGTGCCATCCGTGGCAGTCAACTCCAGGACGTAGATGCCCGGCCCGCCCAGCAGGATCACGCTGGGTGACAGCACAAAACAGTTTGGTTCAAATATGACCTCACCGGGCCCTTCCTTCCAGGCCCATTGATAAAACAAATATCCATTGGGATCGCCCTGTCCATCGTCCGTAACCGTGCCTGACAGCAGGGCCGCGTTGTCCGGCACAAGCAAGTCAATACTCTCA
Source organism: Phycisphaerae bacterium (assembly GCA_021736645.1). Taxonomy (GTDB): domain Bacteria; phylum Planctomycetota; class Phycisphaerae; order Sedimentisphaerales; family Anaerobacaceae; genus JAIPFM01. The sequence goes on from JAIPFM010000039.1 coordinate 1,219, forward strand.
CCCGCCTCAACCTGCGGTAATTGGTTGGCCATGGCCCCCTGAACCGCACAAAAACAGGCTGGATCAAGGCCGGGGCTGGTGATCTGAATCCCGGCGATCGCCTGGAACCCGGTCAGGGGCAAACCCTGCGCATCCAGCAAATCCGTCAATGACCAGGCCATACCCTTGATCTTCTGGTTGGTGTGGGTAGAAGCCGTAATGCGCAGGCCCGTGTCTCCCCACATGGATTTTGAGATGGCCACCTCTTGGCCAAGTGAACCATCAGGCAGGATGGCCTGCACTTGAATATCATCATTGCCATTGGTTTCAAAGAGCAGAAAGTCCGGCTGATCCCCATTGGTGTCCCAATACAGGGCATGACCGCCCAGATCGGTGATGCGCCACTCAGGAGGATCTTCGTTATTACGCGCAGCAAACAGGTTCAGGTCCATGTTATCCGCATTGGTGATCTCATTGTAGAGTGGCACTGCGGCAGTGGCCATACCCGTTGAATGCCCATTGACAAGGCGATCCGTCGATATTTCAAGATCCTTGATCTGCACGGCTGCCAGCCAGATGTGTTCAGGGTTTCCAGCCTGCACTGACACCACTATGTCGGACACGGGCTGAATATCCCCCCGGGCACATAGACCAAAGATGACACACAAGAGGGGCACGAGCCACCCGATCTTCTTTACCTCTTCAAACACCCGTGTCCTTCCCCTGAATACCTCATCAGTCAATCAATTCATCCGATGCATGACATGTGTATCATAATTTTGAATACAATATACAATACAGTTTTGTCAAGACAAAGTCAAGCTTTGGCTGAGGCACTCTCTCTATCCGGTCATGCCCTGTCAATAATCCCTTTACGGAAATACAGACCCTGGTTCACGATTGGTTTGCAGCGTTTTTCCAAGCCAGCCATAATGGCGTCATTGTATGGCGTAAACTCTCCGGCCCATTGGACATCCTCTTCCACCTGCTGGGGATTGTCACAGCCAACAATATTGGTGCTGACCGGAATTGAGAAGTTGTAAAACAGAGATTCCTTCATGGTGAGGGTGCCGGGTTTGTCAGTGGCCATGCGCTTGGGTTGCTCGTCCAAAGGCGGCGGCGTCCAGGTTGACAGCATCCGGCCGCGCGTGGCGACCTTCATGCCAATGATACCCAGGTTCTTTTCCAGGGCCACTGGTGGCGGTCAGCCGCATTAAAGGCCATGAGCAGTGTATCAAAGCGCCTGCGACAGGTAAAATCGTTGGTTCTCCATCAAGACCTCCTTAAGTTTACCACGAATCGCACTGTCCGGCCAGTTCTCTTTGCAGTGTACAGAAACCCTGTGATCCTAGTGCTGTGACATGAACTGAGAGAAATGGTTAGTTCCGTCTGGTTGCCATTTGACGCCGGGCGTGTTATTCTGGCGTCAGCACGTTCATAAATGTGCAAGCACTGAAAGGATCAGATTAACCTATGCAACCCTACACAACGTTCGTGCTGGCCACGGCCTGCCTGATGATCGGGACACACGCCCCTGCACAGGATTGGCCCCAATGGGGCGGCTCCTCGCATCACAATATGATTTCTGCGGCCCAACATCTAACCGTATCCTTCAATCCTGGCAAACTCAAATCGGATGCATCTGCACAATCCCAGGTGGATATGGCCTCCACTCAGGGGATCAAGTGGGCCGTGCGTCTGGGGAGCCACACCTACGGCAACACGGTGGTGGCTGATGGCAGGGTCTTTGTTGGCACAAACGATGCCTCTTTGCGCGATCCTCGTCTGAAACCAACCAGGGGGGGACTCATTCTTTGCCTGGACGAAGATTCCGGTGAGCTGCTTTGGCAACTCCCTGTGCCCCGATTTCGTACGACCTTGAAAGATTTCAATTATGACGATATGAACCTGGGTGTGTGCGCCTCTGTCACAGTGGAGGGAAACCGCGCCTACGTGGTCAGCAACCGCGGGGAGGTACTCTGCCTGGATGTAGAGGGCCAGGCCAATGGCAACGAAGGCCCCTTCATGCATGAAGCTCAATTTATGAGTGACAAAGACAATCCGGATTTCGCCCTGCAAGCCACTGACGCGGACATTGTCTGGACCTATGATATGGTTGCATCGCTGCCCTGCTGGCCCCAAGACGCCTCAAGCAGCGCAGTGCTCATTTATGGTGACTATCTGTACGTAGGCACATCCAATGGCGTGGACAATTCTCATAGTCACGTGCCCTACCCGGATGCGCCTTCCTTGATCGTACTTGACAAAAAGACCGGCCAGTTGGTGGCCCAGGACAACGAAAAAATTGGCCGCACCCTGTTCCACGGACAATGGTCATCTCCCTGCCTGGGCATGGCAAATGGCACTCCCCAAATCCTTTATGGGGCGGGCAACGGCCTCTGCTATGCTTTCAAACCCTTTGTGGAGCCTGACCCTACGGACCCAGTGGCCACACTGAACAAACTCTGGTCGTGCGACTGTAATCCAACGGACACCAAGTCACAGCCTTACCAGCGAGGGAAATATCGAACCTTCCAAAGCGGTTTCTATGGTCAAGGCCCCAGCGAGATTATTGGCACACCGGTCTTTCACAACAATCGTGTGTACGTGACTGTAGGGCAGGACACCATGCACGGGCGCGGCCCGGGAGCCCTGACCTGCATCAATGCCTCAAACGGTCACATTGTCTGGCAGTCAAGGGACATTGATCGCAGTCTGGCGACGGTCTCTGTCAAGGATGGCCTTGTCTATGTCACAGACTACAGTGGGTATATTCATTGTCTGGACGCCCAAACCGGCCGGCATCTCTGGAAACAAGACACCAACTCCCCTCTCTGGAGTTCCACACTGGTCGCAGATGACAAGATTTTTGTGGGGACTGAAAACCGTGACTTCTGGATTCTTCAGGCAGGGAGAGACATGAAGGTGCTTAATAAAATCCGTTTCCCTCACAAGATCTATAATGCGCCCATCATCGCCAATGGTGTCCTGTATATTGCCACAGAGCGGCATCTCTATGCGATTGACAACCATGACCATTAGAATCACACAGGGTATGCATCGCCCAGACAACTTTGGTCTATGGCTCATATTCCACAAGGACAATTTCAAACACATCCAATTCTGGCAGGATGATCTGTTTCTGACCCTTGGCCTCTTCTGTCCATATGAGTTTCTCTTGGTGGGTCAGCAAAGAGACCTGTTTGATGGGGCGTACAGTCTTGAGGTTAACGTGCACATTGTGAATCGGAATGGGTGGATGAAACGAATTTTCCAACCGTCCTGAGTGATTGTAAAACGCAATCCATTCGAACCTTGCCTTGGGATCACGTCGATGCGTCACTTCCACAAGTGCCGAGGTTTCAACCTTCAACCTTCGGTTCGTATCCAGCAGGTTGTCCAGGGCACCGACAGCCAGCATGCGATGCCCATGGTTACCCCATTCGCGGTACATGGCACCGATCTGCCAGGGAAAAGCAGCGACCACCCCACCGCCCTGCTTGTGTACCAGCAGGGCCGGAATGTCGGACTCTGACTTGATGTAGCATTTTTCAGGCGGACCATACATCACATCGTAGATCAGACGCAGCATGGGGTCGACATCGGACGCAATGCCGTATTCGTAAAAGTCGCCGCGCAGTTGCACCAGATCGAAATCCCGCAGGCCCGGCACCTTCAACTCGACCTTGTCGTCAGGCCGGATGCGCACATACATGGAATGACGCATGGGCCAGGTTTTCTTCAGAGAGACCTGACCAAAGCATGTCAGCGTGTCAGGAATCTTGCCGCTCAGAAGGAGTCTCCCACCGCCCTGGACATAGGCATCCAGCCTCCGTGACTCGTTGGCCTTGACGCGTCCGCTCTCGGGCACAATCATCGCCTTGTAGCGATTCAAATCCGAATGTGGGAGAGACACCAGGTCAAAAGGAATGTGGTTTTCCGACAGCATCTGGACCCATCCCCAGTAGTCATCACCGTCGTGACGCACCAGGCCCACTTCGGCAGCCGATTCTGTATGCAGCATCCACGGTTCATTGGCCCCATGAAATCGATAGATGTCACTCACTGGCCCAATGCACGATCGATCCTCCAGACGCTGCAACGGGCCAATACAGTAGAAGTCGAGCCAGGCACCATTGACCATCTGCTGCCACAGGCGTCGTGAATGCAGATAAGGCGCAGCCCCGGCATGGCGGAAGATCATTTGATAGAAATGAACCGACGCATTGGCCAGTTGCTTGTTCTCCGTGGTCAACAGCGTCCACTGCGCGCGATCTACGTCGTCCCAGGGTTCCTCGCCCAGCGGCGCACCGGACTCCTTGCGAATCACATCAATATGATCCACGGTGTACGTACAGATCACGATGTCCTCTCGAATTGACTTGATCAACTGACGCACACGCTGAAACTGCCGATCGATCTGAATCTGCTTCCACGCCTGATGTTTGTTGAGTGTGTCAGGATCTCCATCATGCTTGGGGACTGACAGGCCGCAATACGCCTTGAAAGAGGCCTGGCAATTCTCACACTGGCAAATACCGTGAAATACACGACTGTAGTCGACCTGAGGAAATCCAATCATATTAAAGAACACACCATCCAGAGGATACCGGGTCAAGGCCTCTTTGAGTATGTCAAACAGATAATGCTGCTGATACCCACCCATCACACAGGTATGGATCTGCCCATTGTAGTTGACGT
>JAIPFM010000040.1 GCA_021736645.1 Phycisphaerae bacterium
CGTCCGGAGACCAGCCGTGCAGATAGGACGGTCCCAGCGGTGTAATTTTCCTGGGCGTGCCTCCAGTTACAGGCAGGACATAAACGAGCGAATTGCCCTTGGCCTCGGTTGCATGGTGGCTGATGCCAATCTGTGTGCCGTCAAACGACAGGACGTGGTCGTTGTTGTTCTTGTTCGCAAAATCCGTGGGCAGGACTGTGGATTGGCCTGACGTCAGATTAAAACGGTAGAGCAGGCCTTCACTGTTGTAGATCAGGGAGGTGCCGTCCGAAGTCCAGTTGGGTGCCTGCAGGGAATTGGGTGCACTGTGGACGATGCGGCGATGGCCGGTCTCCACGTCCATCACTTCCACGTGACTGCCCAGGTAATCCCGATAGGGCACCAGTGTGGACGGTGCAGGCTTGATGATTCGCACATTGGAGAACACGGCCTCTTCCACCACGTCGGCATTGTGCGCGCACACAAACAGGCCGACCAGAACCTCGTCGCCCAGTGCGAGATCCTTCAATGTCGAGGTGACAAACGGTTCGCCATAGCGAGCGACGGACAGTGTATACGTGTTGCCCAGCCGAGCCAGTTGAATCACATCCGCGCCGGTGATGGACGACTTGATCTCTTCCGTGTCCGCACCGGCCGTACGTCGGAACTGCAGCGACGTCAACCCGTCTCCGTGGACAGTCCCGTCCACATACGCGGCCTGACCATTCTGGCCGGCGCGTACCATCCAGCCCAGTTTGCGATGCGGGTCCACACCTGCGCCCAGGAAGCGGGCATGGGTGCGCAGGATAAAGTCCCCCTTGATGGATGTCCAGGCCCAATGGAATTCGTCCTGATCGAACCAGAGATTCGTGCCGGAGCCCTTGAGGTTATAGGTCTGTTCCACCCGATCATAGACCGCGGAGCCAGCGTGTTTGACTGCCCCCACATCCCCGTTCGCCTGGAATAATCCCGAAGAACCCTGGGCAAACACAGCCTGCAGCGGGAGCGTCATTATGAGCCAGAAGGGGCGGGGGCGTTTCATATCATAGTCCTTTCAGAGTCAGCAGTCTTAGACACTCTAACAACACCCTGCTGGCTTCGGCTGGCTGCAGCGGCCATCTGCTTCGTTGGCCTGCATTGATCCCCAGGGGACCTGTTTCGGCCGCCTTGCATCTGGCCGCTTCGCTCAGCCTCCCCCTCGGGGCAGGCGGGCCGACACGACGGTTTTGTTAGAGCGTCTTAGGCAAAACATGCCACGCAGGTTGAATCGGCGCGAGTCGATAATCAAACTACCATGACCCTGGGATTCAGGCAAGTGTCAAATACAGTCCTCATGACCGCTCCAGAAATACTGACCAGAACGACTGGCAGGTTCGCTCATGGTGTTTTTTTGGCAAAGTTATGACACCGAAAATAAGTTGCCATTTCGAGAGATTTGTGTGATATTTGAAATGGTTAGGTATTGAGAAATGAAACATCAGACAGACAATCAAGGGCTCGATCGTTCAAGCGATACAAGCCAGAGTCGTGTTGCGGAAAAACCGGGGACCAGGGGATACAGGGGCCTGTGGCTGACATTGATCGGTGCTGTGGTCATCGGTACACTGGCAGTTGTGGTCTTCAAATCCACCGAGGCTGGCCCCACTTACGGGGGGACCTTCACGGCCCGGCGCGGTGATCTGACGATTACCGTGACCGAGGCGGGCAGCATCCGAGCGCGCAACTCAATTCAATACGCCTGCGAGGTAGAACGCAGAGGGGGAGAACTGACCATACTCAGCATCGTCCCGGCAGGCACCTATATCACACAAGAAGACGTTGACAATGGAAAGGTTCTGGTCCAGTTGGATACGTCAGCCCTGAAAGAACAATTGGTGCGCACCAAGCTGGACCTGGCCACAGAGCAGGAAGGTTTGACCTCGGCCAAGGAGGCCTATGAAATTCAAATCCTGCAAAACGAGAGTGATCTGTCCGACGGTCAACTCAAGCTTCGATTCGCCTTGCGGGCGCTCCAGAAGTACCTGGGCTCGGAATTGGCAGCCCCGTTGACAGCCGATGTGAATTCCATCTCCGATCTGGACGCGCACATGGCGCCCTTCCTGGAGCGGGTCCAAGGCGAACCAAATATCCTGGATGGATCGGGCGCAGGCCAGGAACTGGAGCGCCTCAATGACGAGATCGTCTTGGCGCAAGGCAATCTTTCGAATGCCGAGGCGACCTTGACCGGAACCCGGAAGCTTCACGATGCCAATTACGTCTCTGACCTTGATCTGGAACGAGACCGGCTGAGCGTGACCAGTAAGGAGTTCGCCCTGAAGGATGCCATGCTCACCCGTGATCTGTTTCTGAAATACGATTTTCCGCAGAACGTCGAGCAATACCTCAGCAACTACATTGAGGCCTGGCGACAACTGCAGCGGATCCATGGCCAGTGTCGCTCGCGCATGGCCTTCGTGCAGGGACGCCTCAGTGACGCACACGAACAGGTGGCCGAGGAGGAACAGACCCTGGCCTGGCGCGAACGGCTCATCGAGAAGTGTACGATCCGCGCCAAGGGACCGGGCCTTGTGATCTATGGCACCGGTGGGGTCGGAGACGCCTACGCCTCGATGCGAAGCAGCCGCAGCAGCGCGGGCAGCGGGATCATCGCCCCTGGTGAGAGCGTTTACCAGGGCCAGGTCCTCATTTCGATACCGGATATGCTGTCTATGATTGCCGAAATCAATGTGCACGAGACTGAGGTGGACAAGATTCGGCCGGGTCAGATGGCACAGATTGTCATGGAGGCCTTCCCGGACAAGGTCCTGCAGGGCCGGGTTGTCGAGGTGGCACCCCTCCCGGACGAGCAGCAGAGCTTTCTGAATCCTGATCTCAAGGTCTACAAGACCCTGGTGAGCATTGACGGCACCCATGACTATCTCAGGGCCCGCATGTCCTGTAAGGTGGTCATCTATGTGAATCAGTTCAAGGACGTTGTCCTGGTGCCGATTCAGGTCGTGTCAAATCGGCGGGGGGGGAAGGTTGTTTATGTGCTGAATGCCGACGGAGAGGCTGAGGAGCGTCCGGTCACCATTGGCGCCTTTAACGACACCTTTGTCCAGATCACCAGCGGTCTTCGGGAAGGCGAAGAGATCCTGCTAAATCCCCCTATCCTTGACTATGCCGGTGGTTCCTCAATTTTCCAACCGACTCTGTTGACGATGCCGATGGATCCCAACGGCCCTTCTGGCGACACCGTGGATGAGCCTCTCAGTCAACCCGATTCCGCGGACCGTTGACAGCGGATATGAAAGGTCAGGTTTCAACCGATTTGAAGCCTGCTGCAGTAAAAGGCATATCCACGGATCACTCCGCGAAAGCACGTAGGCGGCAATGTCTAAAAATTTCCAGATCACCTGAAATAATGGAGATGATGGTACGACTACTAGGTGATTACAGCCCTATAGCTGTGTGCCCCTGACGTGTTTGAGAGAAAGGTGAAATATGATGACGAGTGGTAGGACCGTGATGCTCACAATTCTGATGCTGTCGAGTCTGGTTCAGGCCCGGGACAGCATTGATCAAACCCTGCAGAAGTTGAAAGACAAGGACAGCACCATTCGCTGCCAGGCTGCTGAGACATTGGGACAGAGCGCCTCAGCAGACGGCCTGATGGTGGAAGCCCTGCGCGGCGCCCTGGCCGATGCAGACCACGATGTACGCGGGGCCGCTGCCCTGGCCCTGTATCGACTGGGTCCGGATGCCCTGAAAAAGGCGAATCTCCTGGAACACATGGGGTACGATCCCATAGAGTCCTCAGACGCCGCGGCCATCCTGGAAAAGGCGTGGTCCACGGTCAATGCCGAATACCCCATGTTTGGCCTTCGTGAAGGGCTGGACTGGAACGCTCTGCGCAGCAGATATCTCGAGCAGGCCAGAGAGGCCAAGAGTGTCCAGGAAACGGGCATCATTGTAGCCCAGATGTTCCGTCCCCTGCGGGACGCGCATCTCTGGGTCAAGCTCAAGGGCAAGCCCATTCCGGTATTCAAGGTCGAGGCCCGGTTGAACGTGAATCGGGACACGAAGATTTATGGAGGACTGCTGGGGCGCATTGAACCCGTGGGACGAGACCTCATGTGGGCCAAGACCAAAGACAATATCGGCTGGATCATGTTCCCACGGTGGGACGGTGCAGACCTGCCTGATCGGTTTGATGAGGTCATGGAGCAGATGCGTGACACCCGGGGATTGATCGTGGATGTGCGATGGAACGGCGGGGGCGATGCGGAGCTGTCAAAGTATATTGCCGCTCGTTTTTTGGACCGCACGCGGGCCTACAGTTTCTATCAGTATCGAAATGGGCCCGATCGATCAGACCTCACAAAAAAGATCGAGCAAACCATTTCACCGCGCGGTCCATGGCGATATGACCGGCCCGTCATTCTGCTCATGGGGCAGGGCTGTATCAGTGCGTGCGAGTCTTTCTGCGCCATGATGGCGGCCTGTCCCAATGTCACCACCATGGGGGACCGCACGCGCGGGGCCACGGGGTTCCCGGTCCCCTTTAGGCTCGGCCATGAGATCGAGATCCACGTGCCGCAGTGGCTCGTCACGCTACCGGACGGACAGGTCGTTGACGGGCGCGGCGTGCTGCCCGAAGTACCCTTTGTCCCCAAGGCCGATTCCTTTACGGACAATCGAGACGAGTTGTTGTCCCTGGTTTTGACGAGACTTCGCAAAGAACCTCTGCCAGCTGCGCCCATGGCCGGGCCCACACCTCAGGCTGTGCGAGACAGCGAAAAGGCAGAAAAAAGCTGCGCGCCCAAGGTCGTGTCCGTGGAACCCGGTGAAGGCTCACGTGACGTCACGCCTGACACGGAACTGCATATTCGTTTTGACAGGCCCATGTTGCCCTCCATGCTGCAGTTGACATGGCAATCCGGGGGCTTCCACGAATGTGATCAAATCCGCTATGATGAAACCAAATACGAGTTCACACTCCCGATCCATCTTGCCGCTGGCTGTCAGCATCGCCTTGTCATCAATCCTCCCAGTGAGCCGGGCACAGTCAAGGGGTTTCAATCGGTGCACCGTACGCCGGCCGAACCCATGACATGGACCTTCTCCACCCAAAACAGCGAGCCCACACAAAAAACTGCGCAGGATGCTTCAGACGCCGGAAAAACAAGATCCGTGGTTCAGCAATTCAACAAGACACGCAACAGCATGTGGGCCTTTGTCCAGACCGTTGACACGCAGGAGTACGGCCAGCCTGGACCACGAGGCTACCAATCCTTGAGGACCTACACCACGAGATTTACCTTCAATGGTGATCGCGAAGTCTGTGCGGATGTGGGTGAGAAAACAGGCACGGCCCTGGTCGTATTCAACGAAGGCCATCTGAATCACATCAGCGGCTGCTATCAAAAGACAGTTGGCTCAGAAGACATCGTGTTCTGTCTTGATTCAGACATCACGGACAGAAGAATTGTGATTGCTGATCCATTCAAGTCGCAGGACCCGGATGTAAAGGCCACCATTGAACAGTTGGGTTTGCAGTACGCGGGACAGGCAGTCATGAACGGGAGGCCTTGTGACATCCTCTGCGCACCCGGAACACAGTGGTGCATTGACCGACAGAGCCATCTGCTGGAAAAGATGGTCACCAGCCAGGGTGACGGTGTAAAATGCACCAGTCGATTTGCCTACACACACATCAACGAACCACTCCACTTCATGGCCTACATGCCCGATGTGTCCTATCAATGGGTGTGCGCACACAAGAAAATGGCAGATCCCCTGGAGTCGAGTGATAGCGGCCGTGCTATAGAGGTCAGTGACGGGACACGCGGGCATGTGCACGCCACCTGGGGCCGTGAAGGCGGCTAAGCGAGAAATAGCTCTCAGTTTTAAGCTCTC
>JAIPFM010000041.1 GCA_021736645.1 Phycisphaerae bacterium
CAGTAGCCTCCTGTTGTCAATATGGTTGAGTGATGTCACCATATTGTGACAGGAGGCTCTTGATAGCGCAAGTCTATTATTGTCTTATAAAGCCATTTAAATCAAATACTTATCCTTATCTTAGTGGTATTCGGGTCAGACATCCTCGGCCTACTTCAGGTGGCCTCCATTTTCTTCCTTGCATCTATCCATCGTGTACTGCACAATACCCCCTAATTTAATACTGGACTTCTGAAAAGTCCAAGTTTTCAGTAGGCAGTTTACAGTATGAAAAACGCGTTCTTCTGAAAACTGAAAACTCAAAACTGTACACCGCAGGGCTTTTTGCAGAAGTCCTGTTAATATTGACAGAATACTAGAACACAAGCACAAGGAGCATTTTTTTTATGCGAACTCGATTTATAGACGCCTGTCACCGCAAACCCGTGGATGCAAGACCGATCTGGCTCATGCGGCAGGCCGGACGGTATATGTCCGAATATCGCAAGCTGCGTGAGACCTATGGCATCCTGGATTTGATTAAAACCCCCGAAATGGCCGTGGAAGTGACCATGCAGCCGATCAATGCCTTTGATCTGGATGCTGCGATCATTTTTGCCGATATTCTGCCTCTGCTGGAGGGCATGGGGCTCAATCTGGAATTCATCAAGGGCACAGGCCCCTTGATTGACAATCCCATTCGTCAGGCCGCTGACATCGATAAATTGCACGAGCCTGATCCCCGTGAGAGTGTGGCCTACACCCTTAAGGCCATCACCCTTGCCCGTCAGGTATTAAAAGTGCCCCTAATTGGTTTTTCGGGTGCCCCCTTTACCCTGGCCTGTTATGCGATTGAAGGCGGTGCCTCACGCAATTTTACCCGGGCAAAAAGCCTGATGTACGAACAGCCCAAGGCCTGGCATCAGCTCATGGAGAAACTGAGCACGCTGGTGGGTGAATACCTGTTTGCCCAGGCCGAGGCCGGTGCCCAGGTGCTGCAGCTCTTTGACAGCTGGGTGGGGGCCCTGTCACCCGATGATTACCGTGAGTATGCGATGCCCTATTCGGCCAAGGCGATTCGCCGTGCGAAGGAGTCCGGCTGTCCGGTCATTCATTTTGGCACCAACACCTCCGGTATGCTGCCTCTCATCAAAGAAGGTGGTGGTGACGTGATTGGTGTGGACTGGCGTATCGATATCAGTGATGCCCGGCAGATCCTCGGCCCGGACGTGGTCATCCAGGGGAATCTTGATCCGGTTCAGTTGTACGCCCCTGTCTCTGTGCTGAAGGATCGGGTCAAAACGATTTTGGATAAAATGGGAGATGATCCCGGTTATATCTTTAACCTGGGACATGGTCTCTTGCCCACGACCCCGGTAGACCATGTGGCCGAATTGATTCATTTTGTGCATGAGTACTCATCCAAGGCGCAGGGGCATTGATGGATCCCACGACCAAGCGACCTCCCTATGACGCCGTCCTGGTACAGTCTTTCGGCGGCCCAGAAGGCATGGATGAAGTGATTCCCTTTCTGGAGAATGTGCTGCGCGGGCGAAATGTGCCCAGGGCCCGCCTGGAGGAGGTGGCAGAGCATTACAAACTGTTTAACGGAATCAGCCCGATCAACAGCCAGAACAGGGCCTTGATCAAGGCCCTCAAGTCGGAACTGACCAGACACGGTATCGACTTGCCCCTCTATTTTGGAAACCGGAACTGGCATCCCTTCTTGGGCGATACCATGCGTCAGATGGTGTCCGACGGCGTTACAAGCGCGCTCGTGTTTGTGACCTCTGCCTACAGCTCATACTCCGGCTGCCGTCAGTACCGCGAAGATCTTGTGCGGGCGCAGACTGAGCTGGGGCCAGACGCGCCCCAGTGTGACAAGATTCGCGCCTTTTATAATCATCCCGGATTCATTGAGGCCAATGTCGACCATGTCAAACAGGCCCTTGAGCACATCGACCCCGCACAGCGTGACCAGGCCTCAATGGTGTTTACGGCGCACAGTATACCGGTCTCCATGGCCAACCACTCGGACTATGTGGCCCAGTTAAAAGAGACTGCTGCGCTGATTGCTGAAAAGATCGGAATCAATGACTGGGACCTTGTGTATCAGAGTCGCAGCGGACCCCCGCATCAGCCCTGGCTGGAACCGAGTCTGGATGATCACCTTCAGGTCTTGAGTGACAGGGGTGTCAAAGACGTCGTGGTGGTACCGATCGGGTTTCTCTCCGATCATATGGAGGTCATCTTTGATCTGGACGTTGAGGCACAGCAGCTTTGTGAGGGACTCGGCCTCCGGCTGGTGAGGGCCAATACCGTGGGCACGCATCCTGCATTCATCACAGCCCTGCGCCAGCTGATTGAGGAACGATTGACCGAAACACCGATTCGGCTTGCCCTGGGGCAGCGCGGCCCCTGGCCGGACACCTGCCCCAAAGACTGTTGTTCCAATCCTTCAAGTCCCCGGAGAAAACCTGAATGAACAAAGACATTGAGCCCATGGCCGACAAGACCTCAGCCCAAACGCATGTGGCCATCGTCGGTGCCGGCATTGCCGGACTGGCCACGGCCTATTACCTGCAGACAAAAGCAAAGGCCGCCAACCTGTCCCTCTCGTACACACTTGTGGAAAAGGCCCCGGAATTCGGCGGCAAGGTCATTACCAATACGACCGGTGGATTTCTCATTGAAGGGGGCCCGGATTCCTTTATCAGTCAAAAACCCTGGGCGCGGGAACTCTGCCTGGAACTGGGCTTGAAGGACCGGCTCATTGGCACCAACGATGCCAAACGAAAGACCTTTATCGTGCACAAAGGCAAGCTCAAGGCCCTGCCGGACGGCGTGATGCTCATCATCCCCACACGGTTTGTGCCCTTTGCCTTGAGTACCCTGATCTCTCCCCTGGGCAAGCTGCGCATGGCCATGGACCTGTTCATCCCTGCCAGGAAGGGCGATGAAGACGAGAGCCTGTCCAGTTTCATCAGGCGTCGGTTGGGTAAAGAGGCGCTCGACAAAATTGCCGAGCCCCTGATGGCAGGAATCTACGTGGCAGACCCTGAAAACCTCAGCCTTCAAAGTACCTTTCCCCGTTTCATCACCATGGAGAAGAAATACGGCAGCCTGACCCGAGGCATGCTGTCTCAGATGAAGGCCCGTGCTGCAGCACAGAAGGCCGGGACATTACCGCCGCCTCTTCCGCTGTTCATGACCCTGCGCGGCGGCTTGACCGAACTGGTAACGACGCTTGTAGATCGGCTCCAAGGAGAGCTGCTCACCAGTGTGGGTGTGGATCGCCTTGAGCCGCCAACTGAAGGGCAGGACAGGTACCAGCTCCATCTATCCAATGGCGAAACGCGCGCGGCTGATGCCGTGGTCCTGGCCACACCGGCCCCGGCCACAGCCCACCTGCTCGAGCCTCTGGTCCCGGATGTGGCAGATCAGCTCCGCAAGATTCGCTACCTGTCCACAGCCACCCTGTCACTGGCCTTCAAACGGAGTGACATCTCACACCCGCTCAATGGCTTTGGCTTTGTGGTGCCCAAGAGTGAGCCCTGCAGGCTGATGGCCTGTACGTGGGTCTCCACCAAGTTTGATCATCGCGCCCCGGAAGATCATGTGTTGCTCCGCGTATTTGTCGGCGGCTATAAACACCAGGAGCTGGTTGAGCTCTCTGATGACGAACTCACCAAGCTCGTGCGAGATGAATTAAAGGCCATCATGGGCATTACTGCGGAGCCCACTCGAAAAGAGATTTATCGCTGGCCCCACGGCAACGCGCAGTATGATGTGGGCCATCTCGACCGAATCACGCAGATCGAAGCGCAAACGGCTCAGGCCCTGCCCGGCCTGTTCCTGACCGGAAGCTCGTTTAGAGGTGTGGGCCTGCCGGACTGTATTCATCAGGCTTCGCAGGTTGTTGAGCAGATCATCCAGGCAAACTTCTCTTTGGGTTGACAATCCCCAGGTGAAGCAAGGGGGTTTGAAACTCATGCGCAGCGAACCTTCATCTGGAGGATGTTCTGATCGTGTGCAGCATCACCCTCCCATGGAAGGTCTGATTTCATCTATAGTAAAGTAGACCAGTGTGGAGTCAGAATCCGGGCCAGTGTGTGTCCTTTGTTTTCTCCGCACAGTGTCCACCAATTTAGAATCCTTGTCTTCTCTGATCTTGGTCAAATGCAGACGCTTTCCCAGATAGCCTCCGTCTTTCTCGATGTAGAGGTACGCGGCTTTGGGGTTGGTCTGGAGGTTGGCGTAGCTCCGCCTGTTGCGCATGATAAAGGCGATCGTGTTTTCGTCGATCATATGGGGCTTGGCGTAAATAGCCACATTGACATCCCCGTCCTTATTGCTCGTGGCCAGGGCACCATAGCCGTTGGTGGTTTCAAAATACTGTGTTAACTCCATAATCCAGACTCCTCATGTCTAATCCTTGCGTTTTTGTGGTGCAAGTCATTCTACGAGGTTCCATGGAAAAAGGCAAATAGATCCTTGTGGGGCAGGGTCTGCGTGCAGTTTGGCGTTGACTCCGGAACAGGGCTGTTCTAATATCACGCTGTTGGAGCCTGCATACGCGTAGGCGATACACCCAATACTGACTGACGCACCAAGGACGGTTTATGGCATTAAAGACATTCTTCTTCGCAGGCGGTGGTACCGGGGGACATTTGTATCCGGCCCTGGCTGTGGCGGAACAGTTGACAGCCCTGGAATCAGACATTGAGATTCGGTTTCTGTGCAGCAGTCGATCGATCGATGAGACGATTCTTTCGAAAACGGCGTACCAGTACGCGGCGCTAAGTGCTCAGGGCCTCAGCCTGAAGCCTGCGCAGCTGCTTCGATTTTTCCGGACATTTCAAGACAGTGCCAAGGTCGCTCGTGCGCACATAGAAAACAGCATCCATCCTGTGATTGTGGGTGTGGGCGGCTTTGCCTCGTCGCCGGTCTGCTGGACTGCCCACCGACTGGGGGTGCCTGTGGCCCTGATCAATGTGGACAGTGTGCCGGGCAAGGCCAACAGGCTCAATGCCAGATGGGCCCAGACAGTGTTTATTCATTTTGAAGAGACACAACCCGCTTTCGCACGTTTCAAAAGGGCGCGAGTCCTGGCCTACGGCTGTCCGCTGCGTCAGGGTTTTCTCGACCCTCAACCAGGTCGCGCCATCACAGAGCTTGGCCTGGACCCGAACAAGAAGATTCTGCTGATCACCGGTGCATCCACAGGGTGTCAGAGTATCAATGACGCGATAGCCAGGATTCTGCCTGACATGGAGGCCTATGCTGATTTGTGGCAGGTGGTCCATCTGACTGGCCACCGCAATTATGAAGCCGTGTCCAATGCCCTGTCTCAAGGTCGCTTGGCCTATCACGTACTGGCCTATTATGACCAGATGCCTGATCTGATGAACGCGGCTGATGTGATCATCGGCAGAAGCGGGGCCGTGAGTGTGGCAGAGTATGCGGCCTCAGGTGTGCCTTCGATCTGTATGCCCTATCCCCATCATCCGGACAAACACCAGTACATCAACGCCAGTAAACTGGTCGACGTTGGCGCAGCCATCATGGTCGATGACCTGCCTGACCTGAAGGACCGTTCAGAATGGTTGTGGGAAGAACTCGAACCCCTGCTCAAAGACGAGACCACGCGCCTGGCCATGGCCCAGGCCTGCGAACAGGTCGCCCGACCCGATGCCGCAAAAAAAATCGCAGAGCATCTTTTGACTCTGTAAGAACACTGGCCTACTGCTCTACCTTTTTCAGTTCCTGGGATCGGTTTTCTGAGAGGTTGAGGTCTTCCAGGCCCTGGCCTTTGTCAGGGAGGATCATGAAGAAGCGATCCAGGATGTCCATCTGACAGGTGGCCCGATTCAGGTCCA
>JAIPFM010000042.1 GCA_021736645.1 Phycisphaerae bacterium
TGGACTGACCGGTCCGCAACCGGTCGGTCTCCGACCCACCACGGGGTGCTCCGCCTGGAAGATCAAGATTACTGGCTCCCGCGTGCGCGTCTGCCCGGCGCAGGTGCAGGTACTTCTTCAGGCAGATGATCCCCTGCCACTCCACTTGAGCGATCCATCCGGCCAATACGCCAGGGGCCAGGTCTGAACAGGCAGGCTCTGACCTGCTGCCGTGGTCAGGGCAAGGGCCTGGTCCGGTTGAACTGCGCCCTTAGACCAGGGCACGCCCCAACTCACGCCTGTGGTAAGAGATGGGGCCTGACCGTCCAGCCATTGAACAGGTACAGGCTCGGCAGCCCCACCACATATGCACATCAAACAGACAATCACAAACCAACAGAAACCTCTTGAGTTCAGCATGGAAACACCCTCATAATTTATAATGCCAACAGACTTCTGACGACCGACCGCTGCCTACTGAGGCTTGACCACCTTGAGGTAGCTTTTCAAGGGACAGGCCTCAAGGGCCTTGATGCCCTGCACGAGGCAGGCCGCATTCTGCTGGGCGCCCATGGCATTGGTGTGCGTGGTCTCACGTCCGTCAAAGTACAGGGCAGTGACCCTTTCCTGGCCCACCTGATCATAGTGATCGCATATCAAGCGGTTCAAGTCCACAAACGGCACACCCTCTGCCTCAGCCGCCTGCTGAGCCCACTGACCATAACTGTCCACGGAGCGATTGATCTTGTTGCCTGTCCAGCGATTGCGTGGAATCAGGGAACACACAATGGGCGTGGCCCCCTTGGCCTGGGTGTCCTTGATGTACTGGCGAATGTACCATCCATAGGAATGCACCACCTCGTGCTTGCCAGTGAGCTGGTTGTCGATTTCTTCGGTCTCGTCGCCATTGCCTTTAATGGTACCGCGAGCGCGGCTGCGATCATTGAGCGGACCGCTGTCATTGTGACCGAACTGCATGATCACAAAGTCGCCCGGTTTGACCCTGTCCAGTACCTTTTGCCACAGGCCCAGTGTGCGAAACGATCGGCTGCTCGTCCCGCCCATGGCGTGGTTTTCGACATTCAACTGGGTACGCATAAAGAAGTCGGCAATGGGTGCACCCCAGCCCCACTGACCATTGGACCCGTCACCGCGGCTGCCCGTACGCACCGTGGAATCTCCGATGGCATACAGGGTCGGCCTGCCCGGATCGGACTCGGGCTGTACGTCCGGCATCCAGATGGAGGTCATCCATTGCTTGACCGGTTCCACCATCACATGGGGACCGTACGCGGAAACGCCTTTGCCCAGATCGTTCAGGGCCTCCATCAAAGAACTCTTCAGTGCCTTCAGACCGGACACCACGATAGCTGCATTGAGATAGGCCCCATGCGCCCCGGTATGGGTGTGATCCACGGGATGCAGTTCGCGCACGCGGATCGGTCCAAGCAATTCATACTGATCTGCATTCATCTCACGAATGGGGACAAAGGCTGTATTGGTCTGTGCGGCCACCTGTTCGGCCAGCGTGCAAAAAGTATTTTCACGCTCCATGCTGCCATTGGGCCAGACATTGCGGCTCGTCATGCTCATGACAATGGGTGTGGCGCCTTTGGCCTTGGTGTCTGTGATCATCTTGCGCATGTACCAGCCGAAACTGTGCACCACCTCAACCTTGCCAGTGCTCTGGTTGTCAATGGTCTGGGTCTCCTCGCCCAGTGTGGGTATGGATCCGCGTGAACGGCTCCTGTCGTTGATGCGTCCTGCATCGTTGTGGCCGAACTGGATCAGCACCGTGTCACCGGCCTTCAGGTCCTGCAGGAGACCGTCCCACAGACCTTCCGTGATAAAGGTCCGACTGCTGCGACCGCCGCGTGCCCGATTCACGACCCTTAATCTGGCAGGATCAAAGAATTTGTACAGATGACTGCCCCAGCCATTCAACACACTATTGCTCGCCGTGGAATCCCCCGCAATGAACAGGGTGGGTACAGACACTGTCGCACCTGAGTCCTCCTGCGACAACACTGTACCACAGCCTGCATATAGCCCCACAAACACCACGAGACATGTCATTAGAAACCTGGATCTGATCTTCATGCTGGAATCTCCCATGCTGAACGTCTGTTCTTCCGTCGGTCTGCTCGAAAGCGTCTCACCGGCCCGCCAGCACAATGTTCGGCCTGGGTGCAGGTGCCATACCGTCCCCGAGATAGAAGCCGGTATGGGCCGGCTGGTTGTAGGCCACATTCTGCCAGGCCACACTCAACCGATACACAGGATCATGCATCAGCGTGACCAGGCGGTGCGGGGTGGGAATCGTGGTGGAGAAAATCCGGAGCGACTTACCGTTGTCGGCATTCCAGATCACCTCCTCGCGCCAGTCCCCCAGAATGTCGGCACACAGACAGGGATTGGCCTTGGTCCCGTTGTTGGTGACACTGCCAAAGAAACCACCATTGAGCAGCCGCGTGGTGGTGCCTGTTTCCGGATTCCACTTGTCAATCACACCCACACGTGCGCCGCCAAAACCGCCACGCCGTGGCCGAGTCTGTGAGGCATTTCTGGGCGGTCGTGGCGCACTGACGCCATCCAGGAGCTCACGCAGCAAGTCGCCATCCCACCACACGGCCATGTTGCAGGAAGACGGTTTGGCGTCGGAGATTTTCTCACCTGTCACACTGAACAGGCCCGGGGAATTATTGGCCCAGCATTCATAGCCTTTGTATCGCGGATCAATATCCATGGCCAGACCCCTGCCCGGATCTGTCAGCTTCAGACCGAAGATGACCTGGCCTGTGGCAGGGTCACGCAGATTGGCGCCGTTGTCGTGGCGCGGGTTTTCGTGAATGCCCCAGGCCTCGAGACCGGGGCGATCCGGGTCCATATCCGACACATGCAGGGCATCGCCGTGCCCCAGACCCGTGCTGTACATGCCTGTGCCGTCATGATCGATGGCACAGGCCCCATAGATGATCTCGTCAAAACCGTCATGGTCCACGTCTGCCACACTGAGGCTGTGGTAACCCTGACCGTTGTAGTCGGCATGGCCGGGCTGGCCGTCTCGACTGTCAAAGGTCCACACCGGTGTCAACTGCTTGTCACGCCAGTTCCAGGCTGCCAGAAACGTACACCCGCTCTTGCCATCACGACCACTGTAATAACCCCGGCACATGACCAGACTGGGACGCTCGCCATCAAGATACGCCACACAGGCCAGAAACCGGTCCATACGGTTGCCGCTGGAGTCCCCCCACACGGTCTGCATCTGTTCATTCGAGGGATTGTCACCAGCCTCAGGGTCACGGCTGGGCACATAGGGCACGGTGGCCATGGCCTGACCGGTTTGTCCATTGAAGATCGTGAGGTATTCAGATCCGCTCAGGATCATACCGCGGCTGTTCACATAATCGGCATTGGCATCCCCGATCACCTTGCCTGCACCGTCCAGGGTGCCGTCTGCGGTCTTGCAGGCAAACTCCGCCTTGCCGTCGCTGTCCAGATCGTACACCATGAACTGTGTGTAGTGGGCACCCTCGCGTATATTCCTGCCCAGATTGATGCGCCACAGGTGCGTGCCGTCCAGCGTGTAGGCATCAAAGATCGGGGGATCCGTGTCACCGGCCTGGGAATTGTCCCGTCCCCGACCTGCCATGTGGACCACAATGTCGTACCGGCCATCCCCGTCCAGATCACCCACGGACGCATCGTTGGGCTGATATCCCTCCGGCGTCTTGAGGGGTATCTCAAGAAACGGCTGCATCCACACGTCTGAGGGTGCAGAGGGGTCTGCTTCAATGCCATTTATGAGTGCACTGACCGTATAGGTCGCAGTGGCAGACGCACTGGCATCCATCAGGTTTGCGGCCCCGGTCATGGGCTCCCTGTTGATTTTTGTGCCGTCTCTGTACACATTGAAGCTGATACCCTCCGGCTCAGTGCCCAGCACACGCCAGCTCACAAACACCTGCCCGTCGGCCTGTGCCACAGCCACAACACCCCGATCCAGGGCCTCCATGTGTCGGGCCATGTCTGCCCAAACCGGGCCTGTGACTCCCACCACCAAGCATGTCATCCAGTGCAACACCTTCATGAGCATCTCCTTATCCGGGCATCATGTTACGATCGTCTGGCGCCCCTTGCGCAGGGAAACAGCGCCCTGTACTTATAGTAGACCCCGAGTGCCGAATGGTTTCAAAACTTACCCTCTTCAGGCCAAATAAAAAGCGGCCCTGGACAGACCAGGACCGCTCACCCTAATTCAATCAAGCCAAGGTCGAAAGTGGATAGAAAAAAGGTCGCTTGAATCATGCGACCTTTTCTCAAGGCTCCGAAGCCCCAGTGACCTCCTCCTTACTGGCGGTATTTGAGTCGGTGGGTGTGCTATTTATACCCCCTGAAGCGCACCCCGCTTAGAAATGATCAAAAAGCCCAGCTCTCGATTCAGGCCCTGAAACCTTGAGGCACTGATGCCGCACCGACATCCGAAATCCAGCAGTACGGTGTCGTAACCATGGCAATCATCCCGTGACATGGTCACCGAATCCGGCCCTGACCCGGAGATACTGAACACGTCGTAGAGTTGTCGTTGCTCTTGAAGCAAATCACACAGTCGTTCAAATGATATGATCTGAATATCCATAGATGCACCTCGTCCGTTGATCACACACATGATTTTAATAATGGCATGGTTTCAATAAGGACCGTTGCCCGTGACCTGACTTTTATGCAATTTTTTTTAGTCACCCATTGTATGAATAAAGTGCCGGTGGGGTTCAAAACTGTCACGGAAATCTTGAAAAAAAGACATTTTCTCCCTCACGAGAAAATGCCTCATCGCCGCTGCAGCCAGGAGCCTGTCCCTTGAGGAAAAGGCTCGCCCTCTGTCACTCAACACCCCGGATGTCTCGTGTTACAAAAGAGTCACACCTGCCTGGTGACACTGATCGATCATGGCCTGGGGCCAGACACTGGTGTGCACCTCACCGATGTGCAGCTTTTGCAGTAGAAACATGCACAGTCGAGACTGACCAATGCCCCCGCCTATGCTGAGCGGCAATTCACCATTCAAAAGACGCGTGTGCCACATGGATGTGAGACGCTCCTGCATGTTGAGTCTCTCGAGCTGCTGTACCAGCATGTCGGGACTCACGCGAATGCCCATGGAACTCAATTCAAACGCACGATCCAACAGCGGGTACCACAACAGAATATCTCCGTTGAGGCCCTTCCTGCCGGCCTCGGTGGGCGTGGTCCAGTCGTCGTAATCCGGGGCCCGAAGATCATGCACAGCGCCGTCCGCCAATGTCCCGCCAATCCCGATCACAAAGACAGCGCCATGCTGTTTCGTGATCTCATTTTCCCTCTCGCGCGGCGTCATATCCGGATACCTCTCAAGCAGTTCTTCTGTATGCACAAAGGTGATGGACTCCGGCAGGATGGGCTTGATCTGAGGATACTGCCAGTGCACTGTCTGTTCGGTCTGCCGAAGGGCTTCGTAGATGCGTGTCACAATAGACTTGAGAAAATCGAGAGTCCGATCTTTGTCGCGGATGACCCGCTCCCAGTCCCACTGATCCACATACACGGAGTGCAGGTTGTCCAGACACTCCTCATCGGGCCGGATGGCATTCATATCCGTGTACAGGCCCTCACCCTGTGTAAAGCCATAATCGGCCAGCACCATGCGTTTCCACTTGGCCAGGGAAAACAGACATTCCACCTCTCGCTCTCCGTCGTCCTTCACACGAAAGGTGGCCTTGCGTTCGGTGCCGCTGAGATCGTCGTTAATGCCGGACCCCTTGGCCAGAAACAGCGGCGCAGATACGCGCTGCAAATTCAACGCAGCACTCAAACGATCTTCAAAGGTATCCTTGATACTCTTGATGGCATACTCAGTTTCACGCACACCCAGAAAAGCACGGTAATCCGGGTTCAGGATCAAATTCGGCATTGTCTAATCTCCATGGGGGTTTTCTTGTCTTGTCTTGTTCCAGAAGTCACAATCATCGAGGCCCTGACTTTGTCACGGCCGGACTCACCGGTGCGGCACGCACACACCATGCCAAAAGCCTTGATCGATTCAGCATACCGCACCCTTTGTATTCAGCACACCATCTGCACCCAGATCTTCTCACACGGCGGCCCTTACTATAATCACCTTCTTGTCCCCAGTAAAGCACCCACTCCTTCTTTTCCCCCTTGACAATCGGAAACCCATCTGGATCGGTGAAATCTCATGCCATGTGCCTTCCTCCGACCAGCGGGAGATCCTCTCACCCAGGCTGATGACCATTTGAGCGTTTCGGTCAGAACACGCATAAACGTTCCCGAAAAACGATCAAAACCACGTATCCGGGTGTAAAACAATCCATCGGCGACTGATTGGACAGGATTCGATCAAGACGGGGCAGAAAAAGTGCTACCCACAGAATCAATACATTGATATACTTGAAATCGGTGATTTGGATGTGGCGTTGGATGGATGGAATCCGAATGCGGGCATCGTGCTTTGATCGCGGCGACATTCGCCTGATCGATCTGCCGACATTCCGTGCTGATGTGATATCCGGGAAAGTTATACCCGTGGCTGACATGAATACGAAAACCCTGGGACAGATCTGTTATTCCCTCTTGAACAGCTGAAGGTGAGTGCCATCACCGATCCCATGGTATGGCATAAACGTCGGTATTGTGATGCGAAATCGCTTTCTGACACCCGGTGCGCAGGCGTATTTCGCTTAAGATTGAGTGTTACGGAATGTTGGAGGACGTATTATGAAGGCGAAACAATGGCTCATGGGCGTACTGATACTACTCGTGATACTGATGGGTCGTGCCTCTGCCGATTTGGTGGCCCATTGGACCTTCGATGAAGGGACCGGCGATACTGTGACTGATGGGATCGGCAGTGTTGCAGGGCAAGTCATTAACGCGACCTGGACAGACGGGCTCTTTGCCAACTCCAAGAAGGCCCTGGCGTTCAATGGCACAAATGCCTATGTGAATGTGGCCGGACAGGATTGGGGCACGTTCAATCAAGTGTCCATTGCCTTGTGGCTCCAATTCAACTCACTGCCCGGCCCCTACAATGCCATCTTTCACGAAGACTGGACTGCCGGAGGCATCCATTTCATGGTCCGCAATTCGGGCGTGGTCGGCTTCAGTCTGAACGGGCGGGGCCCCAATGATTACAATTCTCAGGCTGTACTGGAAGCCGGAGAAATCTACCACGTGATCGCGACATTCGATATTACCACCGGGCTTACGCAGATCTACATCAATGGCGTCCTCGATTCCGAAGGCACCAGTGCCCCCTCGGCCAGTGCGATCTTTCTCAGGTCTCCCTTTACGATCGGGTCCTGGAATACGGACCGGTACTGGGACGGTGTGCTGGATGACTTGCGCATCTATGATCACATTGTCACGCAAGAGGAAATCCCGGACATCATGGCAGGGGTTCCCGCGGAACTCGCCTCTGAGGGATCACCGGAAGACGGACAGACAGATGTCCCCCGTGAGGTGACGCTCGCCTGGCGCGCCGGTGAATTTGCCCAGACACACACTGTCTATTTTGGCACAACCTTTGAAGCCGTCGACCAGGCCGGTCCCGAAGACGCGGTGAGTCCGGGCCAGGCAGCGACCTCCTATGAGGCAGGCGTTCTCGATTTCTCTCGGACCTACTACTGGCGCGTGGATGAAGTCAACGGTACACCGGACAAGACCGTATTCAAAGGCACTGTCTGGAGCTTTACCGTGGAGCCCTATGCGATTCCCATTGCCGGCGATTCCATCACAGTCACGGCATCCAGTTCAACGCCCATGAATCCACCGGACTTGACCGTGGATGGTTCCGGCCTGACAGACAACGTCCATTCCACAAACAGTGACCAGATGTGGCTCAGTGCTGCCGTGGATTTGACGCCCTGGCTGATGTACGAATTCGATGAGATCCAGAAACTCGATCAGATGCTGATCTGGAATTCAAACAGTAAGTCCGAAGGATTCATTGGCTGGGGCATCAAGGACGTGATCATCGAAGTCTCGGTCAATGGTGCCGACTGGACCGCCCTGGCCGAGACCAGCCAGATCAGTCGAGCCCCGGGGCTTCCCACCTACAGTGAGCCCCAGGTCATCGACTTTGACTCGGTACCGGCCCAATATGTCAGGATCAATATCCTGAGTAACTGGGGCGGTATACTCACACAGTACGGTGTGTCTGAAGTCCGGTTCTACGGCCTGCCTGTGTATCCGCGATCACCTGATCCTGCATCCGGATCCATGGATGTCCTCCCCAATTCAGCGATCACATGGCGAGCCGGTCGCGAAGCCAGCGAACACACCGTGTATGTCAGTGCCGATCCGAATGCCCTGGCCGAGGGTACGGCTCCGTCCGTGTCATCCGCCACAAACGGCGTTGACCTCAGTTCGTTGGCGCTGCAGATGGGTGAGACCTATTACTGGCAGGTGGATGAAGTCAATCAGGCAGAGGCCCCCGCCGTGTGGACAGGGCCTGTGTGGAGCTTCTCAACACCGGAGGCCTTGATCGTGGACGATTTCGAGGGCTACGGCAACCGCAGTCCGGATCGTCCATTCCAGACGTGGCTGGATGGTTTCGGCTATTCGGCAGATGAGTTCTTCCCTGTGACATATCCTGGCAATGGCACGGGCGCAGGCATCGGCCATGACATCTGGAGTCCAGGCAGTCCCCATTTTGACGGCACGATCATGGAAACCACCATCACACTGCCCGGCAGCACGCAGTCCATGCCGTTCTATTACACCAACACCGGGGAGGCCGCCTCAGAGACCCAGCGAACATTTGCCGCGCCTCAGGATTGGAGTGTGAACGGCATCAGGGCGCTGTCACTCAATGTCTATGGTCAACCGGGCAACACAGGACAGATGTATCTCAAGATCAACAACACCAAGGTCCTCTATGACGGCAGTCTCACAAAACCGCAATGGCAGACCTGGAACATCAACCTGTCGGACGTGGGCGTCACTCTCAACCACGTGACAGGCATCGCGATTGGCGTGGACGGCGCTGGCGCCGCAGGCCTGGTGTATGTGGATGACATTCGCCTGCACCCTCGTCGCTGCATTCCTGAATTGGGTCCGGCCGGCGATATCAATGGGGACTGTCTGGTCGACGATAAAGACCTGGCCGCCTTGATGGAGGATTGGCTGGTCCATTATACAGCCGTGGATTACACCTTCGACAGTGGCCTGGAAGACACCTCGGGGCATGCCAACCACGGGATCGCCCGGAACAACCCGGTTGTCACCGGCGGTGTGTTGAGCTTGAACGGCAGCAGCTTCGTGGATGTCCCCCTGGGTGGGGACAACCCCTTTGACGGCTCACAGGACTTCTCCATCAGTATGGACTTCAAGACGGCCGCATCCACGATTCTGTTCAGTTCGTCGCGCGACAATACGCCCGCCAATCACGCCATGGCCCTCTATGTCAACAACGACGGTGCTGTGGTATACGACAACTTCTACGTGGCCGCTGCCGTGGCCGCGGGCACCGTGCTGGACGACAACTGGCATACGGCTGTGGTGACCTTTGATGCCGAAGGCCCCTTCACCAGAGTCTACCTGGATGGGGTTCTCGGGGGCACGGCCGGATTCAATCCTGCGGTGCCTGACATTGCCTCCGATACGGTGCGTATCGGCGGATCCTTGAACGAGACCTTCCCCTATTCGATTGTCACAGGAGACATGGTCGGTTCGGTTGACAATGTCCGTGTGTTCACGTTTACACTGACGCCGAACCAGGTGTCCGGGCTACCCTCCCTGCCGGCAGGTCCGGCGGACCTGAACGGCAGCGGCATCGTGGATCAGGCAGACAAGGATATTCTGGAAGCTGCCATGGGCACGGAACAGTTGTGGCCGATGTGATGCCTGCATGGATCATGTGATATGATGCCGCGTACACCTTAAAGTATTCGAGTTCTTTCTTCAAGCGATCCACTTCACAAGAGTGGATCGCTTTTTTGTCTCCAACGCGCCTCAAACAGAACTCTCAGCGGTCCCGATTCTGTGGGGATGTCTGTCTCGATAACATCAATACCCCGTGGAAGCAGGGCACGGCAGTTCGGTTCAATGATCTTCATGTCATCATTTTTTTCTGCGATGGAACATCGGGCCTGTAAGGTCGACTGTTCCCACCTGTCCGTTCAAAATGAATGCCTGTTCAGCGAGCGCAGTCCAAATGAAAGGGGCTTGTATCCAATGCATCGATATAAGCCCCGACACAAGATTCCCGTGACTCTCTCGAACCTTGCCATCGCTAAGGTTTGGCCACCATCACATTGTCCACCCAGACAGCAGTTCCGTCACCGCCTGTGCTCTGTATTCTTATCCACAACGGATCCTGCGGCCCGAAATCTGAACCTGTATTGATGGACAGGCCCATCAATTCACTCTGGCCCACTGCAATGGCAGGCGTTAAAGAGGCCCCGTCAATCAGTGTGGCCCCCACGGTATCGACAAGGACCCCGAAGGCATCCGGTACAGCGGCAGGATTTCCCCCGGCCCAGAGCTCGACCTGCACGGCAGACGTGTCATATCCTCTGCCGACAAACAGACTGATTTCATAGTCTGTGTCTGGAGTCACGGTGCCGATCTGCTGCCAGATGGCGCCGCCGTTCCATATCTTCAAGGCGGCCGCGCCATCCGGTGCGACGATTTGCCATGTACCGTCTTCGAGATATGCACTGCCTTGAGCATCGATGATCCAGTCATCCACATGATCGGCCCATTGTCCTGTGCCGCCGGGTCCCAGATCAGGCGACTCGAAACTCGGATTCAAGGTGAGATTGTCCGCCGGATCGGGCTGACGCACCAGGGCAGGCGCTGTTCCGTACAGCGTGATATCGTCAAGCAGCACCACACCGGTACCGCCGGATCCGCCGACCCGCTCCAGGCCAATCGTCAGCGTGGAAACGTGGCTCAGATTGACATTCAGGGCTGACAGGTCAATGCTCCACGGCCTCCATTGTGCCAGGGAGATGTCCCCTTCATAGGTCACCTTGGAATTGTCAACCTTTATGTATAACTGGTCGGTGACGGCATTGCCCGGATCGCCGCGAAGCCAGAGACTCAAGGCCTGAGGGGACCCGACGGACCAGTCGCTGCCGATCGGCAGGTCACGGGTGTTTGCCGTGACCTCCGACAGACTGGCAGTGGTGTTGTCGTAGAAAAGCGGCACTGAATTATTTCCACCGTGCACATCGTTCGAGTCAAGAAAAGTGCCTGTCAGGTATCCCATGGTCGAGCCGTTTGTGGAGGGATCTGCAGCATATCCGTCTGACCAGGTCATATAGACTCGGTGACTGCCCGCCTGATCAACCGGAATACTGTTGTAGGACTCGAAATCATCCACAACCAGATAGTCTTGTGTCGAGAAGTTCCAGACACCGCCCGGCCAGGTTGTCACCACCTCGGTTTGATTGACTTCATCCACGCGCCAGTAATAGATCTGACCCAACTTGAGATCGAGCGACGCAAGGTCCAGGCTGTTTGTCATGGATGTCACAGGGAGGACGGTGCCTTCGGTCACGGCGTTCGGATCGGTATCCAGGTAGAGCGTGTGTTGTGCAGCCTCGCGACCGGCGCGCCACGTCAGCACTGCGTTCGGCAGCACATCCGGGGCATCGGATTCGGGTTTCGGCTGCCTGGCCCGAACCGGAATGGCATAAAACTGTACTTCAGCCACCCCGTATTGCTTGAGCAGGCCGCCCCAGTTGCTCAGGATACTGACTCTGACATACCGGGCCAGAGCCAGACCCAGATCAATCACCTCGGGGGCATCATAGGTGTCAAGCCCGGGTGCCTGACTGATCTGACTGGATTGGGCAAGGGGAGTCCATGCCACACCGTCCACTGAGACTTCGATGTTTACCTCCTTGATGCCCCATCCAACGAATACTTCGGATTTGCTGTTGGAATTCCAGATCAGCATGTGATCGAGTTTCTGGATCTCATCGAATTCGTACATCAACCAGGGATCCAAATCAACGGCCGCACTGAGCCACATCGTATCGCTGTCTTCCGAATGCGTCCCGCCTTCAAGGCCGGAGCCATTCACAGTCATATCCGGCGTGTTCATGCCAGCGGAACTCGAGGCGGTGGCCATAATCATGTCAGATGAAAGCCTGACCGCATAGGGTTCCACCTCAAAGCTCCAGATGTCCCCCTTGTACACCGTCTTGTCGGGTGTGCCGTTGACTTCATCCACACGCCAGTAGTAGGTTTGTCCAAACTCCAGACGCCCGAAATCATAACTGGTGGCATCCTGACCTGAGATGACCAGGACCTCCTGCGGGTTGGCCCGGCTTGCGCTGGTGATCGTCTCGAGGTTTGTGCCGAAGTACACGTCGTGCGTTTGCGCATACAACCCCGGTGTCCAGCTCGCAATGCAGTCTCTCAGTGCGTCTGCAGACTCGCTTGCAGGATTTGGATGATAGGCAAGGGCAGGATCTATGACCGAGACCACCTGCACATTGTCCACCCAGACCCCCTCCCCGGTGCTCTCGATCCTGAGCCACAACGCGTCACCAAAACTGAAACCGACCCCCGTATTGAGGATCAGGGACATCCACTCGTTTTCTCCCACGGCCACGGTGGGCACCAAGGGAGCGCCGCCAATCAGCGTAGCCCCGACCGCGCTCAGGGTCCCGAACCCTGAACCCGGGATCATCGCAGGACTGCCGCCGGCCCAGAGTTCGACCTGTATGTCCGATGTATTGAGGCCTCTGCCGACAAACAGACTTATTTCATACTCCGTGTTCGGACTCCAGGTCCCTATCTGCTGCCAGATGGCTGCGCCGTTCCACATCTTCAAAGTGGCCACACCATCAGGGGCGGCAATTTCCCATGTACCATCTTCGAGATAACAGTTGCCCTGTGCATTGATGACCCAGTTGTCCACATAATCGGCCCACTGTCCTGTGCCGCCGGCTCCCAGGTCAGGGGACTCAAAACTCGGATTGTCAAGGGGGGGGGCGAAAAGCTGTGCCTGGGCCGTGACGCCAAAACCCTGCAGGCAAACAAGCACCACGGAACAAATGATTTTTCTGTGCATCATAGGCCTCCTAAAAAAACACGCACCTTCAGTCCTATAAAAATATCAGTTTCACTGCCTTCCCGTCAAGAAGAAGTCGAGAGAACAGGGCGATTTTACCCATTTTGAACTCACAGACATGAGATATTGACTCTACGGCCACTTTTATGCTAGAGTAATTCTCTGAAGGGATTCACAAAAGCCCTGTGGTTTTGGGTTTTCAGTAAACAGGCAGAAGAACCTGTTTGGAACCTGACTGCTGTCCTCTGTAAACTGAAACCTCGAGGGTCCTTTCAACGGTGTCCAGTATCACCTGAAATGTTCTGGGAGTTGAGGTTATAAAAGGGTGTTTTGGTCCATGCGAATGTCAAATCCCATGATGTCAGGCGTGTTTTGTCTCCTTTGTCTTGTGCAGGTCGATGCCAGTCCCTCTGTGGAACCCATGCCCAGTGACATCCCTCTGGTGATTAACGAATTTCTGGCATCCAACAGCAGCCGTGAGACGGACCCGCAGGGACAACATGAGGATTGGATAGAACTCTACAATCACGGTCCCCATGCGATCGACATGGGCGGCATGTATGTCACGGACAATGTCTCTGACCCGACTCAGTGGCAGATTCCCCCGGGCACCATGATCGGCCCGGGCGACTATCTGATGTTGTGGGCTGACAATGATGTCACGGATGCAGGGCTGCACACCAGTTTCAAGCTGGCTGCCAACGGCGAAGAAATCGGCCTGTTTGACAGGGACGGCATCACCCTGATTGACAGTGTCATTTTTTCCAGCCAAACACCCGACCTCTCCTATGGCCGGTATCCTGATGCCTCCGAAGACTGGCGTTTTTTGTGGCTGCCCACGCCCGGCCGTGAAAACAGCGATGCCTACCTGGGCGAGGTTCAAGCACTCACGTTCAGCCATGACAACAGTATTCATGATGCGCCGTTTTTTGTCACCCTGGCCACAGACACTGAAGAGGCGGTGATCTACTATACCCTGTATGGGGATGACCCCCTCAGACTGAATGGGCGGGGAAAGCCTGTTGGCAAGGTCTATACTGAGCCGATTCTCATTGACAAAAGCACCTGTCTGCGGGCCCAGGCCATCAAGACCGGGTGGAAGTCCTCGAGTCTTGAAGCGCGCACCTATACATTTCTGGATCCGGATGTCCGGACCTTCAGTTCCAACCTGCCCATTGTGATCATCGAAACCTACGGCCAGAGGGTTGTCTATTCGGGAAATTTGGACTATACACCGTCCTCTGTGGTGGTGCTGGAGCCGGACGACACTTCCGGACGAGCGGCCATCCACGGGCCCTTCGAATTTTCGGGCCGCAGCGGTTTTCGTGTGCGCGGAAGAAGTTCCTCTTTTCTGTGGCCCAAGATGCAATACGCACTGGAACTGTGGGACCCATACGATGGCGACAAACCCGTGTCCCTCCTGGGTCTTCCTGCGGAGTCCGACTGGGTGCTGCTGGGGCCTTATTCGGACAAAACACTGATGCGCACGGTGCTGCCTTTTCAGTGGAGCAACGAGATCGGTCGGTATGCGGCGCGCACTCAATTTGTGGAAATGTTCCTGAACACCGACGACAGGGTCCTGTCCTATGGTGATTATGTCGGTGTCTATGTATTCATGGAGAAGATCAAGCGGGACGAAAACCGTGTGAATATCAAAGCACTTGCCCCGGGTCACAATGACGAACCGGAGATTACGGGCGGCTATCTGCTGAGGAAAGACTGGGCGGAAAGCCCCCACTTCAATACGGTCACGGGCATGGAGCTGGAATATCGGGAGCCGGAAGCGCAGGAAATTACAGAACCCCAGAAAGCGTATATCAAGGGCTATATGGATGAATTCGAGACCGTGTTGTATGGCAATGATTTCAAGGATCCTGCGGAGGGGTATGTCAAGTACATCGATGTGGCGTCCTTTATCGATTTCCATCTCTTGACAGAAATGCCCAAGAACAGCGACAGCTATTACCACAGCACGTTCATGGTCAAGGATCGCGCCAAGACACTGGAGCTCGGGCCCGTCTGGGACTACAACCTGTCCATGGGAAATTTCGGCAACGGGAGTCTATCCAGTGCCCTGGGCTGGTATTACCCTGAAAGAACGGCAAACGGCACGCACAAATGGTTCATTCGTTTGTTTGAAGACCTTGAATTTCGCCTGAAAACAGCGGACCGATGGTTCGAGCTGAGGGAGACCGTGTTCAGCCATGACAAACTGCTGGCAGATATCGACACATACGCATGGCTTCTGGATGAAGCCCAGGCACGCAATTTTGAACGATGGGACGTGCTGGGTCAGCAGATCGATTACAATCCTCCGGGCTGGAGCGACAGAAACACCTATCAAAAGGAAGTCGACTGGCTGAAGACGTGGCTTGAAGATCGGCTGGCCTGGATGGATCAGGCCATGGCAGAGGAGCGGGCCTCGGTGCCGCCACTGTTTTTTATTGAGGGTGTTGAACACAATGACAACGGATATGTCCAGCGAGGCAGCACATTGAGTCTCTCTTCTGAGGAAGGCCGCCTCTATTACACACTGGACGGCTCCGATCCGCGTCTTCCCGGAAAAGCACAGCAGACTGAATCCCCGAGGCTTGTTCTGGTGCCGGAGGAAGCCGGAAAGACCCTGTTGATTCCCTCCGGTTCGATCAGCGACGCGTGGACGGGCGCAGGATTCTTCAGCGAGAGGGACTGGATGACCGGGGCCGGAACCATCGGGTATGATACAGAGGGCGCATACAGAGATCTCATTGACACAGACCTGGGCGATCGGATGAGTCAGGGTCAGACCGGATGTTATATACGGGCCCACTTCAATAATGCGATAGAGGATATGACGCCTTATGACATCATGACACTCAGGATGCGGTATGATGACGGCTTTGTCGCGTATCTCAATGGGGTGGAAGTCGCGCGTTCGCATGCACCCATGTCACTATCCTGGAATGCAGTGGCCACCGCAGAGATACCCGATGGAGCGGCCATAGACTATCAGGACTTCGACCTCTCATCCCATCTGACTGCCCTGAAACAGGGACAGAACATCCTTGCGATCCATGGTCTCAACCTGGGGCCGGGCGACAGTGACTTTCTGATATCATTCGAACTGGTCATCGAGAACAGTCCTCCCAGTGGCGATTTCGGCATGTCGCCAAGCGCTCATGCATATATGGCCCCGATGACCCTGACGCAGAGCGTGACAGTCAAGGCCAGGGCATTGATCGGCAATGCCTGGAGCGCAATGAATACAGCCACGTATGTGGTCGGGCCCGTGGCAGAGGCCCTGTACGTCACGCGAGTCACGGCTCAGCCGCCGCAGGAGTCAGAGGCCGCGTTTGTGGAACTCACCAATGTCGGCACTGAAACCATCAATTTGAACCTGATCAAATTCACCGGAGGCATCGAGTTTACCTTTCCGAACATCGAACTGGCGCCCGGCGAACTCATGGCCGTGGTCCAGGATCGCGAGGCGTTTGAAGCCCGATACGGCACAGATATACCTGCGGCCGGTCAGTATACCGGTCACCTCGATCCCGGAGAAAAAGTCCGACTCGAAGATGCGCTCGGTCAAACCCTCTATGAGGTCACAGTCCAGGGGCATTAAACGTGTCCGGGCAGCCAATCCCCTTGGCGCAGTGTCAGCCGTCCTGTTTATTGTCTTGAATCGTGGACGTCATTGATGCTATACTCCCGTCTGCCTGTTGTAAGAGCACCATTGACCAAACACCGGAAGGAGCATCGCGTGAACGTAATGCTTGACAATGACATCCGAAAGGTCGCTTTATTGACCGCCCTCGTGCTGGTCGCTTCAGCATTGAGTGCTGCCGGCGCGGACTGGCCCTGCTTCCTGGGGCCGAACCATAATGACACGTCACCCGAGACCGGCCTGGCGCGGTCGTGGCCCGAGGCAGGGCCGCGCGTGCTCTGGACCCTGCCGCTTGGGGAAGGGTACGGCGGTGCTGCCGTGCGTGATGGTCAGGTCTATATTCTGGACCGTGTCGAGAACCAGCGAGATATCCTGCGCGTTCACGACCTCGAGACGGGACGCGAGGCATGGACCTTTGCCTATGACGCGCCGGGCAAGCTGAGCTTCAACGGCTCGCGCAGTGTGCCGGCTGTCACTCGGCGTCATGTCTATACGACCGGCCCTTTTGGCCACGTGTATTGCCTGGATCGCGAGACGCACGAGGTGGTGTGGAAACGTCATCTCGTCGACGATTTTGAAGGGGGCAAACTGCCCATGTGGGGCATCGGTTTCTCGCCCTACGTCTACAAAGAATGGATTCTCCTCTCGCTCACGAACAGCCGTGCCGGGCTGGTCGCCCTGAATCGGGAAACCGGACGCACCGTGTGGGAATCGCCTGCGGATCCCCTGCCGAAATCCAGCGTGGGCAACTACATGACACCTCGCGTGCTGACGCTGGGCGGCGTGGATCAGGTGGTGCTCTCGGCGACCGACGAGGCCGAAGACCAGGGGCAGATCAGCCGGGGCCGCATTATTGGCTTCTCCGCCACAGACGGCAGCGTGCTCTGGACCCTGAATGACCTCACAGGCCATATCACCCAACCGATTGCAGCAGGACCGGACCGCATCCTGATGACCAGTTCCTACCCTGCCCACACCATGCTGCTCGAAATCAAGCGCGACGGCGAAGCCTTCACCGTGCGCAAGATCTTCGAGGTCGCGGACTGCGGAAGTCAGCTGCACGTGCCGATCGTCTACGACAGTCACTTCTACCTCAACGGCAACAGCAACAGGGTGCGTGACGGGTTGCTCTGCCTGTCCCCGTCAGGTGATGTGCTCTGGCAGACCACGAACACGCGCAAGCTACCCACGGCCCGCGATGGTCTGCCAAAATTCGATCTGGGCAACCTGATCCTGGCCGACGGTATGTTGTTCATTCTCGATGGGGCCAAGGGCAGCCTTCACCTCACCGAACCGAGCCCGGACGGCTACAAGGAACTGGCGCGTGCCGCGCTGCTGGACGGCAAGCAGATCTGGGCGCCCATGGCCCTGTCACGCGGGCGCCTGCTGATTCGCGATCAGGCACAGATGAAATGCCTGGATGTCAAGAATCCGTAAACCGTCAGCACGGTGTCTGTTGCCTGGCATCCCTTTGGCGCGGCCATTGCGTTTGAGAGGCAGTTCTACTGCTTCATGCCGAATCCATAGGCAAACAGAGGATCATAGTCTGTGTCACCCACATTGATGGGGAGTTGATCCACGCTTCTGGGCCAGGTCACGGACAGCTTGCCCTTGAATTTGTAATCACCGAAGAGTACATCTGCCACGCCCTGGCCTTCTGTGCCGGGCAGCCATGCCGCCACAAAGGCATCAGCCTGGGCCAGCACGTCATTGATGATCAGGGGCCGGCCGGACAGGAGAATCACCACCACGGGCATGCCGGCCTGCTTCAGGGTCTTGACCAGTTGGAGGTCTTCAGCCGTAATGGCCAGCGCTGCACTGTCGCCATTGCCTTCTGCATAGGGACGTTCACCCATGACCACCACCCCCACGTCAGCGCCGGCTGCATTGGAGCCATCCTGGGAATAGGTCACCTCCGTGTCCCCGGACACAGTCTGCTGGATGGCCTGGAGGATCGTGGTGCCGCCTGTGGTCACCTCACCCATCTTGCCCTGCCAGTCTATGGTCCAGCCGCCGCACTGCATGCCAATGTCATTGGCGCCAATGCCGGCCACGTGAATGCGTGCTGCCTTCTTGCTCAAGGGCAGGGTCTTGCGGTCGTTCTTGAGCAGGACCAGGGATTCACGCACGGCCTGACGACCGACCTCACGATGCGCGGCTGAGCCCACCTGGGGCCACAGGCTGCGGTCTGTCAGTTGAGAACGATCCTGGTCCATGAGGCCCATGGCAAACTTGACGCGAAGAATGCGGGTGACTGCATCGTCAATGCGTGACATGGGCACCACACCTTCTTCCACCAGGGCCTTGAGGTTTGCGTGGAATTCCTTGTACTTGCTGGGGATCATGCCCATGTCCATGCCGGCATTGATACAGATGCCAATGGCGGTCTTGTAGTCCGGATGCACCTGATCAATGGCGCGATAATCGGAGATGAGAAAGCCCTCAAAACCCATTTCATCCTTGAGGATTTCGGTGAGCAAACGCTTGCTGGCTGAACACTTGACACCGTTCCAACTGCTGTAGGACGGCATGATGGTGGCCACGCCCGCGTCAATGGCCGCTCTGTACGGAGGCAGGTGAATGGCACGCAATCCCGCCTCGTCGATTTCAGTATTGCCCTGATCCAACCTGGTGCGCACCGCGTTTTGCCCGTCCGCCTCTGTGGTCACGGCCGTGGTACCGCCATCACCAATGAAGTGCTTGGCACAGGCTGCCACTGCCAGAGGATTGCTCAGGTCATCGAGCTGGAGCCCGTGGACTGACGCGGCACCGAGGCGGCCCACCCACATGGGATCTTCACCCAAACCTTCATACGTGCGGCCCCATCTCTCATCACGGGGTATGGTGACACACGGGGCAAAGGTCCACTGCACGCCTGTGGCACGCATCTCCAGGGCCGTAATCTTGCCAATCTGCTGCATCAATGCAGGATTGCGCGTACATCCGAGGCCGATATTGTGCGGAAAGATGACGGCATTGATCACGTTGCTGTGGCCGTGCACCGCATCCACACCATACAGCAGAGGGATCCCCAGCCGCGTACTGAGTGCCTGGGTTTGATACATGTCATACATGTCCGCCCAGTTTTCCACGCTGTTGCCTGCCTTGGGATCGGAACTGCCGCCGCTGAGCACAGAGCCCAGGTGATATTTGGCCACATCTGCAGGGTCCTTGAGGAACTCGTTGTCCGGCTGGATCATCTGACCGATCTTTTCGTCCAGCGTCATCCGGGCCAGCAAAACGGCCACCTGATTATCCTGGGCCGCCAAGCCCCCCCCGGTTTTGACCTCACGAACCACGCAAGAGCTCAGGCTCAGGCACACCAAAACCAGACACACACAGAAAATCATGCGACTGACACAAAACGTTTTCTTCGACATCTGTTCACTCCTTATTTCAAAGTGGTATTCCAAAGGTCCTTAAATCAAACACCGTCAGGCCGAACGCCATGTGACCTGTGAACCTCAACCCATCATGACGCTTGCACACCTCATTGCAGGAAGCGTTCAGAGCACTATAGAGACTCAAACTCACGGCATGCGCAATGGCGCATTTTTTTTTAAAATACGATCAATCGCCCTGTCTCATCTGCCGATATGACCCAGTGTACGCTTTGTTCAAGAGAGACGCCAATGGCTCAGAAAACAAGATAAGCAAAGGTCGCATAATGCCTGACACCCATATGAAATCAAAGCCCATAAAATATATTCTGATCGCAGGCAGTTGTATTATAATCATCCTTCTGGTGCATTTTAGGCAACATATCAAACAATACCTTCCCTGTGAAATCACGGTGAATATGAGTCGTCTCATTGAGATCAGAGATCAAGGACGTTAGTGCACTGTCAAAATCTCAGTGGCTGACGTCATGCCATCTGACACTGCCTTGAGTTGAACCTCACCCGTCTGATCGGCCAACGTGCGCAGGATCAGCATGGCCTTTCCAAAAAACAGTGTGCGATAGTTGGCCTGGAAGGGTTCCACACTCAGAGGATTGCCATTGCCCACACCCACGATTTCTGCCGGTCCCGTGACCTCAAAGCGGATCAGATTGTCGGCCACTGCATTGGGTGTCCCCTGGGCATCCAGGGCCTCCACCATGATATAGCTCAGATCATCTCCATCAGCCTTGAGCAGGGTCCGATCCGGCGTCAGCTTCAATTGAGCGGGAGCGCCGGCCGTGCGCGTCACGGCCTCACCAATCACCTGCCCGTCTTTGTAGGCCACGACCTTGAGTTCACCCGGGCGATAGATCACATCGTTCCATCTCAGACGATATGCATAGGTCACGTCATAGTAATCGGACTCCACCTTTTTGGCATGGAGGCCCACCTCCACGAGT
The DNA here is from genome assembly GCA_021736645.1 of Phycisphaerae bacterium. Taxonomy (GTDB): domain Bacteria; phylum Planctomycetota; class Phycisphaerae; order Sedimentisphaerales; family Anaerobacaceae; genus JAIPFM01. Next base: position 21,055 of record JAIPFM010000042.1, read on the forward strand.
CCGGCCCAGCTGTTGTTCTGCAGATCCGTAAACTCGATGCGCACATAGCGGGTCCTGGCTGATACCTCATGGAAGATCTGTTTGGGACCGCCCCACCGCGGCATGCGACTGGTCGGCTTGGTCACAAGGGTGTCCCACACCTTGGCGTCCTGAGACACCTTGACCTCGTACGCGTAGTATTTTTCTTCGCGTTCAAATTCCAGAGCCACGAATCCCAGTGATTGGATGGCTTTCAGATCGATCTGCCACCACTGACCGGTCTCACCGGAAGCGGCCGTCCAGCGTGTGCTCCGGTCGCCATCGATGGCCATGTTGGCCGCATGATTGGCTTCTTCGGAACTGACCGTGACAGTGCCTGCCAGCGCGAAGTTTTCGGGGCGATCCGGAATCTGCCCCTTGCGTCGCGTACCCAGAGATTCGCCGTTGAGAAACAGTTCCGCAGCATCGCCATTGGTGTACACAAACACAGGCACGGTCTTACCCTCCTGACCGGGCCAGTTCCAATGCGGCAGGATATGAACCGTGGGTACCTCCGGACGCCAGTGACTTCTGTACAGATAAAAGCGGTCCTTGGGCATGCCGCAGAGATCGACAATGCCGAAATACGAACTCTTGGCCTCACGTGAAAACGGTGTGGGCTCGCCGATGTAATCGAACCCGGTCCACACAAACTCACCCGCCACAAATCGATCGTCCTCCATGAGCTTGAATTCCTTGTCCGGGATATCAGACCAGTCTGCAGCGCAGAGATCGTATGAACTGACCTGAAAGTTGTCCGAATAGGCATTCTTGCGATCCGGCAGTGTCAGGTCGTAAAAACCGCGCGTGCTCAGAGTAGATGCGGATTCGCTGTAGATGATCGGCGTGTCGGGGTACTTTTCCCGGAATCGTTCATACCGCCTGCCATAGTTCCAGCCGGTCAGGTCCAGGGCGTCGAAGTTGGGCTGGTCACTCATGTTCGGGATGTGACATCCCATGCCCACAGGACGCGTGGTATCGCAGGCGTGGACAAAGTCACACATATAGGCCACACGCTCAGGTGTCACGCCCTCGCCGCCAGCGCCGATCTCATTACCAATGGACCAGACCACCACAGAGGCGTGGTTGCGATCGCGTTTGACCACGTTGGTGATCTGACGCTCACTGAATGCCTTGAGCGGGGGCTCGCCTCTCTGGCGGCCTGCCGTGCGATCCCATTTGTCAAAGACCTCGTCCCACACCACAATGCCCATGCGGTCGCACAGGTCCAGAACCTCGGCAGCCGGGGGGTTGTGACTGGTGCGCAGGGCATTCACGCCCATGTCCTGCATGATCTGCAATTGACGCTCCATGGCACGCCCATGAAAGGCGGCGCCCAGCGGGCCCTGGTCATGGTGCAGGTTCACGCCGAAGAGCTGGACGCGTTTGCCGTTGAGGTAGAAGCCGTCATTGGCCGTGAATTCAAAGGTGCGCACACCAAACGGGGTGGTGAGTGAATCCACGATCTGGCCATTGTGACTCACCGTGGTTTTTGCGCTGTACAGATTCGGGGTCTTGAGGTCCCACAGTGTGGGGGCCATCAGATAAAAGGCCTGATCCACGTCACTGGGCGCATTGGGATCAATGGACTGAATGCGTTCATCCACAGCCACCTGCTTGCCGTTCGGATCAAACAAGGCCACCTGCAGGGTCACATACTGGATCTCAGTGCCGTGGTTTTCCAGAGTCGTGCGCACGCGCACCGTGTTGGGAACGTTTCTCGGATTATTCGTGGGTGTGGTAATGACCTGCCCCCAATGGGCAATGTGCACGGGCTCGCACAGCGTGAGCGTGACCTTGCGGTAGATACCGGCCCCGGGATACCAGCGCGTGCCCCACTTTTCCATGTCAGTCTGCACGGCCAGGGTATTGTCTTGACCGAATTTGACAAACTCTGTGGCATCCACGCGAAACGGGCTGTACGCATAGTCCCACTGGCCCGCCAATTGACCGTTGATATAGACCTTTGGAAAGGCCATGACCCCATCAAAATCCAGGTACACGCGTTTGCCTTCGTCAGACGCCTTGAGGGCAAAGCTCCGTCGGTACCAGCCCTGACCCTGCCACGGCAGTTTGCCTGCATAGCCATTGGCACTTTCATCAAAGGGCCCGGAAATGGCCCAGTCATGGGGCACACGTACGGATTGCCAGGTACTGTCGTCAAATACCGGCTGTGTGACAATATTCCTCTGGGGGCCCCTGGCAAAGCGCCACCCTGATGTCAGGACTTCAACGGATCGATCGGCGAATGCAGTGCCTGTCACCCCGAGAATCACAATACACATCCAAAGATTGTCCCATATGTTTTGTACCTGCTTCATAGGTTCAACTCCCAAACAGTCGTCTTTCTGTGTGCCCTAGGCCCGGAAATCAGGCCGGCCGCATCCTATTCACCACCATGCCATGAGAAAAGTGAACTTGATTATGCCCTGAAGTCTAACTCATGCATAAAAAAACGCAAGCCTTGTCAGGAAACACCCCGTTGGTTTACCCTGAAAGTGTGTGAAAACATTGTTTCACAGGCCTTTTTGTGGTAAGATGGGTGGCATCTATTGGGTAGACAAGTCATGGGCGGTTGGCTCTGGGGCGTTGACACGGCAAACTTGGCAGAATCCGATAATACAGTACTCAGGGCAATTTAAAGGGTGATTTACATGCATCATTGGCAGTCAGCGGCAACATTGGGGATGGTCTTGTTTTGTCTGCTGTCTGGTTCTTTGCCCGCTCAAACCCCGGTGTTTCCCGAAGAGTCACCCAACGACCCGGGATTCATCCATACAATTTTCGAGGTAAATCAGGTCGAATCCGTTGTTTTGAGCCAGCCCCGAGGATTCTACACCCATGCCTTTTACCTGATCCTGACCACCAATACCGAGGATGCCACAGTCTTTTACACCACAGACGGCAGTGTCCCGACCCCGGAAACGGGCATGATAGCCCTGGAGAAAAACCAGGCCTTTCCCTTGATCATCAGTAAAACCACCTGTGTGAGGGCCGTGGCTGTCAGACCCGGATGGCATGAGTCGGATATCGTCACACACACCTATCTCTTTCTGAACGATGTCATCAACAACCCCGATGCGTCGGATCAGGACCTCATTGAGGACGCCCTGTTGTCTGTGCCTTCCGTGATGCTGGCCACTGACGAGGTGCCTTCCGTGCCCAATCTGAGCAGCGAGGTCTCAGTGGAATGGCTCATGCCGGATGATCCGGGAGGGATCCAGGTCACTGCATACCTGAGCCTGAGGCCCGCACCCGGTCTGCGGCAGGCCTCTGACAAGATCTCGTTCCATGTGGATTTTCAAAATGCGGCCGTCGATTACCCGCTCTTTGACTCGCCCGACCATACTGCCCACACAGGCTTTGATCTGTACGCCAGCCCAGACGACAGCTGGCACGGCGGTGCAGGCCCCTATGCCAGCCAGGTCCGGGACTGCTTTTCACACGACCTGCAGGCCGAGACCGGACAACCGAGTCTGCGCAACCGATTTTGTCATGTGTACATCAACGGCCGATACCGGGGCCTGTACCAGATGCAGGAACAGATCGATGCCTTGGCAAAACGCACGCATCCTGATGCCTCCATGGACGACCTGGACATCCTTGTGACCGATCCTGTCGCCGACACCACGGTGGCGATGCAGGGCACGCGGGACGCCTTGGACCGTCTGGCCGCGGCCATGGAAGAAGGCTTTGGTGACATGTCACGTTATTACCGGGTTCAGGGCATGAATGCGCTGGGGCATACCGATCCCGCCTATGAGCGGCTCCTGGATGTGGACAACCTCATTGACTTCATGATCGTCGAATATCTCACCGGTGACACGAACGGCCCGGGGTCTCGCCTAAACGGGGGCAGGCCCAATCACATCCTGGCCCTGCTCAACCACACAGAACCGGATGGTTTCAAGTGGGTACAGTACAACAACGAATGGTCTCTGGGTACAGGGGACATCGACACGGCCCTGGCCAGCCAGAACAACATGGTGGAGCCCTTGGCCTCTGACACGATGACGGATCCTGAGACCTTTTCATGTCACGTACTGCACGAGCATCTTATCACCTTCAATTCGGACTACCGCATGCGTTTCGCGGACAGGGTGTTTACGTACTTCTTCCATGACGGCATCATGACAGAGGCCCGCACACGCGCCTTGCTCCAGGCCCGGGCGAATCAGATTCAGGTCGCCATGGTGGCCGAAGCCGCTCGCTGGGGTGAGGGCGGTCAATCACGCGACACCTGGCTCGCTGAAATCAGCCGCCTGATGTTCGGGACCACAGACCATCAGGGCCGGACAGATACGCGCCTGCTCACAGGACGCACACAAACCGTCCTGGCCCAATTCAAGGCCAAGGCCTGGTATCCTGGGGTGGCAGCCCCGACCCTCAATCTGCCGAGCAGCCAGGTGCTGCCGGGGTCAAGGATCGCGATGTCGGCGCCGCAAGGCACACTGTATGTCACTCTGGACGGGACAGACCCCAGGGCCTCCGAGGGCCGCCTGAATCCTTCGGCCGGGATCTATACAGGCCCGATTCCCATCACAGACACCACGCAAATCAAGGCAAGGGCCCGGGTCGGTACCACGTGGAGTACCTTGAGTCACGCCACATTTGTCACCCGTGACATCACAGACAGCCTGCGCGTCTCGGAAATGATGCCGGATCCCCTGGCCCCCTTCGCGCACTACATTGAGTTGAAGAACATCGGCTCAACCTCGATCAATCTGGCTCAGGTGCGTCTCAGCGAGGCCGTTGATTTCACCTTCCCGGCCATGCCTCTGGCACCCAGCGACTTTGTCCTCGTGGTCCAGGACAAGGCCGCCTTTGAGGCCAGATACGGTGCCGGCCTGCCTGTGGCAGGAGAGTATTCCGGCATGTTGAGCCCTCACCGCGAACGTCTTGTGCTCCAGGACCCGATCGGCCGGGTGATTCACGATTTTGACTATGAGGCCGCGTGGTACGACATCGTCCATGACCGGGACTTTTCCCTGACCGTCAGACCCGAGGCCCTGACCGAACCCGGCGCGTACGGAGATGCCATGTCCTGGCGTCCCAGCCATGTGCCTGGAGGCTCACCCGGGTCGGATGACATCGTCCAGGCGCCGCTGCCCGGCACCGTCATCATTACAGAAATCCTGTCTCACTCACATGACATCGCCTCGGACTGGATTGAGCTGTACAACACCACGGACGAAGCGATCCATGTGGGCGGCTGGTTCCTCAGTGATGACCTGCAAGTCCCTCAAAAATATGAAATCGCCTATGGTACCATGATTGAACCTCATGGCTTTCTGGTCCTGTATGAAGTCCAACAGTTTGGCAATCCCTTTGACCCGGGTACCCAGGAGCCCTTTGCGTTGAGCGAAAACGGTGAAATACTGTATGTGTTTTCCGGCCTGGACGGCGCACTCACAGGCTTCGAGGTAGAAGAAACCTTTGGCGCCTCCATCACGGGCATTCCGTTTGGACTGTACATGAAAAGTACAGGCACCGACAATTTCGTGGCCATGAGTGAACCCACACCCGGTCAGCCCAATGCCGATCCCCTGGTGGGGCCTGTGGTGATCAGTGAAATCATGTATCACCCTGCCGGGAATGAAGACGCCGAATATGTGGAACTGATCAATATCAGCGGCGATCCGGTGGCCCTGTTCGATCCCATCGAATATCTGCCCTGGCGATTCCAGGACGACCCGGACGGCTCCGGCATCAGTCTGCCCTTCCCCCTGAATCCGGGGTTGGAACTCCAGCCAGGAGAGCGTCTGCTCCTGGTCATGGACAAAACAGCCTTTTACAGCAGCTACAACGTGCCGGGCACGGTCAAAATCCTGGAATGGCCCAGCGGCAAACTCAATAATTCCGGCGAAAAAATCCAACTCGACCAGCCGGGCGATGTGGATCTGGCCGGGCAGCGCTACTGGATTCGCGTGGACCGTGTGAATTTCAGCGACGGGTCTCACCCGGACAACTCCGGTATCGATCTCTGGCCGGCCGGTCCGGATGGCAACGGCTGGTCTCTCCAGCGCGTGACACTCAATGAATACGGCAATGACCCGGCCAACTGGCAGGCCGGTTTACCCACGCCAGGCTGGTAACTCACGCGCATGCGACATGGCAAACCGATCCCCTTTGGACCGATCCCTTTTTAGAAAGATCATCATGCATCAGACTGTTTGGACATGGACTTGCATCATCCTGGTCGGCTTGACCCTCGGTCGAGGTTCGAGTCTCCGGGCGCAATCGGAACAGACCGTGGTGATCAGTGAAATCATGGCAAGGAACCACGGCGAACTCCTGGACGAAGACGGTGACGCCTCGGACTGGATCGAGTTGTATAATCCAACCCAGGGCACCGTGGACCTGGGGGGATGGTCTCTCACAGACGATCCTGACAACGCAGGATTATGGACCTTCCCGCCGGATATCACACTGGCCTCAGGAGAGTACCTCGTGGTGTTCGCGTCAGGGAAAGATCGAGTCAATCCGGGCGGTCCCCTGCACACCAATTTCAAGCTCTCCGGGACGGGAGAGTATTTGGCGTTGATGGCGCCCGATGGAGTCACCCCGGCCACCTGTTTCGATCCGACTTTCGGGGTGCAGCTGGAGGGTGTGTCGTTCGGTACGGCCCACCATGCGGACACCCTTGTGACATCAGGCGCTCACATCACATACCGCATCCCGGGGCCGGGTCCATTGACGCCTGACTGGACAGACGTCAACTTCAATGACGCCACATGGCGCCAGGGCACCTATCCCTTGAGCTTCCGCCTGTCAGATCCTGTGGCACAGGATATCGGATCGGTAAGAACCCCTGGCTCCGTCACCCTCAACCAGGATGGCGTCTACATGGTCAATGGCGCAGGGGCCGACATCTGGGGGCAGGCAGATGCGTTTCACTATGTCTATCAATCCCTGAGAGGAGATGGGGAACTCACGGCCAGAGTGCTGTACGTGACGGGCACGCATGACTGGGCCAAGGCCGGGATCATGATCCGCGAGACACTCGATGCCGGCGCCAAGCACGCCATGGGCGTGGTCAGTCCCGGGCATGGCACCTCCTTCCAGGGACGCACGGAAACCGGACAGGCAAGCTTTCAGGTGACACCCGGCAATCCCATGGGTGCACCGGTGTGGCTGCGTCTGGTGCGATCGGGTGACACGTTTACAGCCTATGACTCTGAAGATGGCGAGACATGGACCCGCCTGGGCGCGCAGACCATCGACATGCGTGACACCGTGTTCATGGGCCTGTGCGTGTGCAGTCACGACGCAGGCCAGTTGTGCCCAGCCCTCTTTGACCGGGTTTCGTGGGATATGGCATCCAACGGAGATCTCACAGAGTCCATGCTGGGGCACGCCGCCATGGTGCAGACTCGATGCGCCTTTACTCTGGAGCAGGGCCAGAAAGATGTGTGGGATCAGATCACACTCTCTTTGCAGTATCAGGACGGTTTTGCCCTGTATTTGAATGGCCACCCTGTCACCCAAGTTAATGCCCCGGATGACCTGTCCGGCCTCAGTACGGCCCTGACCTCGCACGACCCTCAACCGGGCGCAGTGATCGACCTGACCCCCTTTAAGGATCTACTGATCCCGGGCAGGAACGTACTCGCCCTGATCGGTCTCAATGACCATGCCGATGATCCGGATTTCTTCATGGCGCCCAGACTCGTCGGCGCGAGCAGCAAGCCTGTGCCACAGTATTTTGCCAAGCCCACACCCGGGGCAGCCAATGTCCCGGGCAGCCTGGGACAGGTGCCGCCCATCCACTTCAGCCACACGCGCGGATTCTGGAATGCCCCCTTTGAGCTCACACTAAGCACAGACTCTCCGGATGCCGTGATCAGGATGACGCTGGACGGCTCCATACCGACGCAGACGCATGGCACCGTGTATACGGCCCCTCTCTGGATCGATCACACCACCACCCTGCGGACCGTGGCCTGCCAATCGGGATTCATGGATTCCGACGCGGTCACCCACACCTATCTGTTCCTGGCGGACATCGTGACTCAATCGCCCCGCGGCGAGCGCCCCGGTCCGGACTGGCCCAATGGCAGCGTCAATGGTCAAATGATCAATTACGGCATGGACCCGGAGGTGGTCCAGGATCCACGATATCAGGACACCCTCTTTGGGGGCCTGGTCACGATCCCCTCCATCAGTCTGGTCACCGACCTGACCCATCTGTTCAACTCGACCACAGGGATCTACACCCATGCCGGCAATGACGGACGCGACTGGGAACGTCCTGTGTCCGTGGAATTAATCCGTGCGGATGACACACCAGGTTTCCAGGTCAATGCAGGCCTGCGTATTCGGGGTGGGTTCAGCCGGTCGGGCAGCAATCCGAAGCACGCATTTCGCCTGTTGTTCCGATCGGAGTATGGCCCGGCCACGCTCAAGTACCCGTTGTTTGAAGACGAAGGCACAGACGAATTCGACAAGGTCGATCTGCGCACCAGTCAGAACTATTCCTGGTCCTTCCAGAACAGCAATCAGAACACCATGGTCCGGGAGGTCTTTTCCCGGGACCTGCAAGGCGAGACCGGCCAGCCCTATACGCGCAGCCGCTACTACCACCTGTATCTGAACGGCCAGTACTGGGGTCTATACATGACCCAGGAGCGATCCGAGGCCTCCTTTGCCGCGGCCTATCTGGGCGGCCAGCGTGAGGACTATGACTGCATCAAGACCGACAGCCAGAGCCACGTACTGTTGGCCACGGACGGCAACATGGATCGGTTCCGCCAACTGTATGACCTGACGATGCAGGGTCTCGGCAACAATGTCCTGTACATGCAGGCCCAGGGCCTGAACCCGGACGGTTCGCCCAATCCTGCATACCCGCGTCTGCTCGACCCGCTCAACCTGGCGGACTTCATGATCATCGAGTACTACACCGGGGGCCGCGACGGACCCGGGTCGCGGTTTGTGGGACATCCCAACAACACCTTTGGCATCATCAACCGCGTCAATCCGGACGGGTTCAAGTGGTTCCACCACGACAATGAACACACCCTGGGCGCAGGGTCCAGCGAGGAAAACATGGTGGTCCCGTTCACCACCGCGGGCAGTCAGTGGCAGTATTTCAATCCCCAGTGGCAGCACGAGGAACTCATGCGCGTCAACAGTGACTATCGACTGCTGTTTGCCGATCAGGTGGTTCGGTATTTCTTTAACCAGGGCCTGCTTACGGCGGAAAACAGCCGGGCCCGTGTCCTGAACAGGGCCCAGCAGATCGACCTGGCCATGATTGCCGAATCGGCGCGATGGGGTGACGCAAAGAAGAATGACAACCAGCGCCCCTTTACCCGGGATGATGACTGGCTGCCGGAGATCGATCGGCTGCTGTACAACAGCGGTACCCGGTATCTCACTCGACGCGTCGAGGTCGTGATGGCACAGTTGCGTGACGTGGGCTGGCTGCCAACGGTCGATCCCCCCATGGTGACACCCCATGGCGGGCCCATAACCGCATCACAGAAAATCGTGATGGATGCTCCGGTCGGACAGATCTACTATACCACGGACGGCTCAGACCCCAGACTGCCGATCGGCCAGTCACGCCCCGGAGCCCTGACCACGCTGGTGCGCGAACAGGCTGAAAAGCGCTATCAGATCCCCACAGGCCAACCATTGGAACCGCCCAGAGGCACGATTCTGGCTGAATACTGGGACGGTATCAACGGCACAGATCTGGGAAGTCTGACAGGACACCCCGCCTTCCCGAATCAGCCGACCCGAACGGCCCAGCTCACACAGTTTGAAATCCCCGTGGATCACGCCGATCAGTACGGTACGCGTGTCACAGGGTATCTCTATCCCCCGACCTCCACCACGTACACCTTCTGGATTGCCAGTGACGATGCAAGCCAGCTCTGGCTCAGCACGGATGAGTCACCCGGTCACAAGACCTTGATCGCGCGCGTGGACGGCTGGACCGGCAGCCGGCAGTGGGATCAATATGCCTCTCAAAAATCCACGCCCATCGCACTCAAGGCAGGGCAAAAATACTACGTCGAAGCCCTTCAAAAGGAAGGCGGAGGCGGTGACAACCTGTCGGTCGCCTGGCAGTACAGCGGCCACGCAAGAGCGGTCATCGCAGGTCCCTATCTCGCCCCGGCCTCGAGCCAGTGGACCCAGTGGACCTCTCTCACCCTGGACGATTCGACCTGGACCCAGGCCGCCGGCATTCTGGGGTACGACGCAGGCTCGGGAGATTTTGAGGCGCTGATTCAGGAAGATGTCCGGGACCGGATGCTGGGCGTCAATACCTCCTGTCAAATGCGCATCCCCTTTGATCTGGCCCATACAGACTTCACGCAATTGACCCTGTCGCTGAGATACGATGACGGGGCTGTGGTCTATCTCAACGGGGTCGAATGCCTGCGCTGCAATTTTGGCAGCAGCCAGGCGCCCCAGTGGTCTGCTGCGGCCGCGGCCGATCGTGACACTCACCTGGCGGTCACGCCAGAGGTCTATGATCTGAGCGATTTCAGGTCCGTGCTGCGTACCGGGGCAAATATTCTGGCCATCCAGGGTCTGAATTATGCCATCACGGATGCAGAGTTTCTCATGGGTGTCTCACTGACAGGCCTGCCACAGGGCCAGGGTGACGTGGCACCCACAGCCCAGACCTACCAGGATCCCATCGTGCTGCCCCACAGCGTTCCCCTCAAGGCACGTGTGTTTCACGGGACATGGAGCGCTGTCACGCAGACGACCTTTAGTGTCGGACCGGTGGCCAGGTCATTGAGAGTCACAGAGCTCATGTATCACCCCCTGGACAACCAGACACCCAGTCAGGCGGATGCCGAGTACATTGAATTCAAGAACACGGATTCAGACACGATCAATCTGGCACTGGTCCGGCTTTCAGGGGGTGTGCGCTTCACCTTCCCCTCATGGGAACTCGCGGCCGGCGACTCTGTCCTGGTGGTCAAGGACCGGCAGGTCTTTGAGTCGGTATACGGCCCGGGCCTGCCCATTGCCGGTACATTTGAAGGTACCTTGAGTAATCAGGGCGAGCGACTCACGCTGCAGGATGCCACTGGCGCTGTATTTATCGATTTTGAATATCAGGATCAATGGTATCCCCTCACAGACGGTTCGGGGTTTTCTCTGACATGCCTGCCTGGCATTGCATCGGATCCCAAGGCCCTGTCTGACCTCGCAGCCTGGCAACCGAGCCAGACACAGGGCGGCTCACCAGGATACGCCGAGTAAAACCCTGATCCCTGACCCCTGACCCCTGACCCCTGAGAATACTTCGCGAGATACATCGCCAAAGTATTCTCACTTTTTGTGTAACAATTCCGAGGGGAATGCGTCTCTTCTTTATATACTGGGTATGCCCTATTTCAGGGGACTCATTATCATGATCCGCAGAGAAGAGGAGTATGCCGTGAAGTCATTAGCCTTTTTAATCTCAGTATTAGGGATCTCAATATCTTGTCATGCCGCGATCCTGACAGTCAACCCAAACGGCTCAGCCCAATACTCAAACCTCAAACAAGCCCTGGCACAAGCCCAATCCGGAGATACGATTCAACTTCAGCCAGGACTGTACAGGGGCAGTCTCAACAAGGACCTCTCCTTCTCCAGAGGCAGTCTCACCCTGGAAAGTATCCAGGGTCCCCTGACCTGCATCATTGACTGCGAATCAAAAGGACAGTTCTTGAAATTCTCAGGCAGTCGCAACGCCCTGCTGACCCTCAAAGGCCTGACCATCATCAATGCCTCAAGCGACTCCAGCATCATTGACATCACTGGCAACAGCATGAACATGGACAACTGCTCTGTAAGCCACTGCGTCTCTTCTCCCGCCACGTACAATGGCGGCGTCATTTACGGGACAAACGGCGAGACACTCACCATCACCCGATCCAGATTCTTCAATAACACGAGCAAGACCATCGAGGGCGTGTTCAACGCCTGTGCCAGCGCGGTCAATGCGTGGGAGATGCAGGTCACGATTGATCACTGCCTGTTTGCGAACAATGACACAGAAACCTTCGGCGGGGCCATTTTCATCTATTCTCTGACCCAGGCAGACAAGACCCTGGCCATCACCAACTGCATCTTTCATAACAATGAGGGCAGTGCCGAATATCCGGGATCGGCCCTGGTCGGGTATGTAAACCAGGCCACACTGATCAGCAACTGTATCATGTCCAATAATTCCAACACGGCCATGAGCTTTTACAAAGAGGCCCAAAACGACAATGTGACAGTGAACCATTGTCTGTTTTTCAACAACAGCGGCGGACTCTGCGTTAACCTGATTACCGGGACCTCGGCCTCCAGCGTTGCGGACTTGGGCAGTGTGGTTCAAGCCTCAGACAATATCACAGGGAATCCGCAGTTTGCTTTAGAACAGGATTTTCATGTGCGCGGCAACTCGGCTGCCATTGACCAAGGTCTGACCACGCCGGAGTTGACAGACCTGGACGGCGTGCCCAGACGTCTGGACGGAGACCTCAATGGATCGGTCGTTCAGGACATCGGTCCCTATGAATATGACCCCAACCATCCCTTGATTGTGGCGGCCCGGACCAGTCTGACCTTCGTCACGGACGTGAATGCCCCCAATCCCGGCGACCAGACCCTGTCCTTCCTCAACACGACCTCATCGCCTCTGAACTGGCATCTCAGCTCTGATGCCTCGTGGCTTGATGTCTCGGACCATACCGGCACCCTGATCAATAGCCAAACCACTGTCACGGTGTCCGTGGCCTCAAACGGCATGTCACGCGGTATCTATACCGGCCTGCTGACCTTGACAGATCCCAATGCCGTGAACAGCCCCGTTCAGGTACTCGTGTCTCTGAAAATTCGCGGCACACTGTCGGTCCCGGAAGACTTCCCTTCGATCCTTGAGGCAGTCAACGACGCCATGCCCGGTGAGCTTATTGAAGTCCATGGGGGCACGTACCCTGACAGTTTTGTTATAGACAAGCCTTTGACACTGATGGGACACGAGGCTCCCAGCATCGAGATCCACAGCGGGATAGGCCTCCAAATCGAGGCAGACAACTGTCTGGTCCAGGGCTTCCACCTCTGGGGAGGGAGTCATGGCCTCACGATCTCAGGGTCGAACACGACCGTCAAGAACATGACCATCACGGGGTCCAGTACAGGTGTCACCCTCACCGGCGGTTCAAAAAACACGCTGGACCAGATCGCCATTTCAGACTGTTCAGACTATGGCCTGAACATTCAGAACTCACCGCAAAACACCCTGACAAATATCACCCTGGAAAACTGTGCG
>JAIPFM010000043.1 GCA_021736645.1 Phycisphaerae bacterium
TTACATTTCGTGATGAAGATCTCGACAATCGCGTTCCGTCTGCAAGAGAACTTGTCTACAACGACAAGCGGGCCAATCCCAAGGGCCGTCTCCCTGATGACACGTGGATTATTCGGCCGGCAGATGCGGTCGGTGAACTCATTAGTGATAATGAAGAATCCTGGTGTCCCACACTACTTTCTCCTCCCACGGACAAGGATAGAACCTATACACTTCGTCCCCAGGATTTGGAGCAGAGCTTTGATCCTTCTGAAAACACCTGGTATTTTCCTCGAGTGGCTGGCACGTTTAAGGAACGAGCCGGATTTCACGGCTGTCAGATGCCGGAACAATTGCTGGGTCGAATCATCAGAACCTGCTCAGAGCCCGGGGAGGTGGTGCTGGATCCATTTTCCGGCAGCGCCACGACCCTCGCAGTGGCCAAGAAACTGGGGCGTCGCTTCCTCGGATTTGACATTTCCAAGGCCTATGTGCAGTATGGACGTCAGCGACTTGGCAGCGTACGTGTAGGCGATCGGCTGGACGGTTCGCCTGAGCCCATGAAAAGTGCGCCTCGGACCATCGCCGACAAAGGAAAAAAGCCTCGGTCCAAGAAGCCTCAATCTTCGATATCTCCACCACCGGAGGGTTTGGAATCTGCAGAAGACCGATGCAGCAGGGTGCAGTTGGAGATGACACTGGAAGGTATCATGGAGGCCTTTCGGATGACGCACGACGGTTACTCAGCAGATCGAGTCGTGGCGGATCCGGACCTGAACAAGGCGTTCATCACAGTCTGTCGCAAATGGGGTTTGGCGGGCGATGCACGAGCCTGGAATTTGCTGTTGTTCCGGCTGCGCAAACAGGGTCAGTTATGCAGCATTGAAACCCGGCGTTGCACCAGCATTCCATGGGAAGTCTGTGACAAGTATATCTTCGCCAGTGAAATTGCCTGGCAGATGATGATTGATGAAAAGTCTGCTCACAGTCTGGATGAAATCCTCTGTGATCCGGCTTTGGCGGCGGAGTTTGATAAAAAGGCCCGTCGATTTGCGCCAGGATATCAACCCCTGGATTATCGATGGGCTGCCCTCAAACTTCGAAAAGAGGCAAAGTCCGCTCGAAGCAGAGCGACCCTGCTGACTTCACCCACGTATCTCGGCAAACGGGTGCCTCTCGATGAATTGGACAGTGGAGAGTTTTCAGGCAAATCCGGCCTGTATATTCTCAGTGATACCACTCGCAAACTCTACGTGGGAGAGGCGATTGACCTTCATGCGAGATTCACTCGAAAATGTCGCCAGGCGTGGTCGAGCGTCACGGATTCAACCATTCTTGTGCAGACGCTTCCCATGGATCCTTCGTCTGCCGGAAGGTTGGCTTGGCAAAGCTGCCTGGTGAAAAAATTCAAACCCAGTTTCAACAGTTTTGAACTCCGGTCAGCCTGATGAAAGATGTGATCGCTGAGCCAAGCGGAAGAAGATGGTGTTAGAGGGAGTATCTGTGCTATGTGCGAGGCAAGGGACCATGAGTCTGGATCTGAGTTGCGTGCGCGTCTGAATGCGGCCCAGAAAGATCTGGAGGGGATCAAAGCCCTATTGACCGCGGTTTTTGACGCGGGCCCGTTTCCCATGTGGATTTCCGACGATAAGGGGACCTGTGTCACGGTCAATGAGGCCAACAGACAAAAATGGGGCCTGACAGACGAAGCCGTGGTTGGGAAGTACAATTTATTTGATGATCAGGTAATGCAGGAACAGGGCCATATCCCCCTGGTCGAGAGCGTTTTTCGTGACGGCCGGACTGTCGTTTTTCAAAATGTTTATGATCCGGTTCGATTTAACCAACTCACGGGGGCGAATCGTGATCTCAAGACGGTGATTGAGGCGACGATCGTGCCTGTAAAAAACTCCCGGGGAAAAGTGACCCATGCCATTATTCAACAGAAGGACCTGACTGGAATCACTCTGGCTCAAGAAGAGAAGGACAAGGCCATTGACAGGATGAAGCAGGCCCAAAAAATGGAGACCATTGGGGTGATGGCTTCTGGCGTGGCCGGTGAGATCAATACACCGCTGAATCAAATCCGAGCTGTTTTTAAATGCACCCTGCAGGATCTGGATCGGCAGGAGACCGCCCCTCAGGGCATGTCGGAGAAGTTCCGTGACGCCGTGCACCAGGTCGACAGAATCAGTGGTGTCATCAATCAATTGCGCCTGTTTGGGCAGACCGATTGCCCGTCCTTTAAAGTGGATTAACCATGTCCGAGACAAGGCATCATGAGTCTGACTCTCAGTTGAGCGTGCGTTTGTGCGCGACCGAGAAAGACCTGGAGGAAACCAGGGCTCTGTTTTCCGCCATCTTTGACTTCGGCCCGTTTCCCATGTGGATTTCTGATCACAAGGGAACCTGCCTCAGAATCAATGAGGCCCTTCGTCGCACATGGGGAGTCGAGGATCAAGACGTCATCGGCAAGTACAACATGTTTGATGATCCTGTCGTTAAAGAACAGGGTTTTTCACCCCTGCTCAATAGAGTCTTTGATGACGGGGAAAGCGTCACTCTTAGAATTGAATATGATCCTGTTCAATTCAATCAACTCACGGGCGCGCATCGCGAGGTGAAGAGTGTCATTGAGGCAACAATATCTCCCCAAAAAAATAGTCTGGGAGAGGTGATCAGCGCCATTGTCCTGCACAAGGATTTAACCCCGCATCAACTGATGGAGGAGGCAAAGGAAAAGGCGATCACTCTCATGAAGCAGGCCCAGAAGAGGGAGGCTGTTGGCTTGCTGGTTGCCGGTGTGGCCCATGAAATCAATCAGCCCCTGACCTATATCCGGGCCGTTTTAGAATGTAACCTGCATGATCTGACGCAGCAGGAGATAGACCTCCGGGTACTGGGGGAGGAGTGCCGCGAGGCCGTGAAACAGGTCGACAGAATCAGCTGCATCATCCGTCACCTGCGCCTCTTCGGACGTGTTGAAACCCTGTCTTTTCGAGAGGTGGTCCTGGACGAGATTCTGGATAGTACTTTGATCCTGGTGGGTCACTTACTCCAGGCGAATCACATTACACTCAAGCGGGATCTGCAGGAGAATTTGCCCTGCATTTTATGTGATCCCCTACGATTGGAGCAGGTCTTGATCAACCTGTTTCAAAATGCGGTCAGCGCCCTGGACACGGTGGAAGACAAACAGATTGCGATTACTGCGGTGGCTCGGGACGATCTGCTGATCCTGTGCTTCAATGACAACGGTACGGGAGTGCGGCCGGACCTTCAGGGCAGGATTTTCGACCCCTTTGTCACGACCAAGAAGGTGGGCCAGGGCATGGGTCTGGGGCTGTCTATTGTGTACGGCATTATCAAGGAACATGACGGTGACATCCAATACTATGCGGAAAAGCAGGGTTCCACGTTTGTCATTACCCTGCCGCTGAAAAGGGCACCGAATACGCCGCCTGAATCTTGAGTGAAACGTCAAAGGTTTTAAAGAGGGAGGATCATTATGCTGAAACGGTTTTTCAAAATCTATCCTGGGGTTGTGTTTGGCGTGTTCTGCCTTTGTTTCACATCGTGCTCGATGGGCCCCACTCGGTCTCCACGCGTGGATCGTTATGATGTGGTGGTCTATGGCGGGACGTCCTCCGGTGTGATCACGGCCGTGCAGGCGGCTCGCATGGGCAAGCGCGTGGCGCTGGTGTGTCCGGAGCGGCATCTGGGCGGTATGACCAGTGGGGGGCTGGGATACACGGATTCCGGAAATACCAGCACGATTGGAGGTCTGTCACGTGAGTTTTATCATCGCGTATGGACCCACTATCAAGAGCCCAATGCGTGGTCCTGGCAGTCTCGCGAGTCGTACGGCAACCGGGGTCAGGGTACACCGGCGGCGGACGGGACGCAGCGCACCATGTGGTGCTTTGAACCGCATGTGGCAGAGGCCGTGTTCGAGGCCATGGTGGCCGAATACGACATCCCCGTATGCCGTGACCAATGGCTGGACCGTGACAGGGGGGTGCGAAAAAAAGAGGGTCGCATCCAGTCGATTCGCATGCTGTCCGGTCGGCGATATGAGGCACGCGTATTTATCGATGCCACGTACGAGGGAGATCTCATGGCTGCGGCCGGCGTGGCTTATCATGTGGGGCGTGAAGGCAATGAAGTCTATGGCGAACGCACCAATGGTGTGCAGAAAGGCGTGTTTCACCACGGCCACTATTTCAAGACTCCCGTGGACCCGTATGTCACGCCCGGAGACCCGGCCAGCGGACTGCTGCCCCGGATCCAGTCGGCTGCGCCCGGTGACAACGGACAGGGCGATGACCGCGTTCAGGCCTATTGTTATCGAATGTGCCTGACCGATGTCCCGGAGAACTGTGTGCCGTTTGCCCGGCCTGACACGTATGATCCCACGCAGTATGCACTCCTGGCCCGCGTCCTGGCCACGGGCTGGAACGAGGTCTTTAACAAGTTTGACTCGATCCCCAATGGCAAGACCGACACCAACAATCACGGTCCGTTCAGTACGGACAACATCGGTATGAACTACGACTACCCCGAGGCCTCATATGCGCGACGGGCCCGGATCTTGCGTGAGCACGAGCAGTATCAGAAGGGGCTGATGTATTTCCTGTCCCATGATCCGTCCGTGCCGAAAGGCATCCGCCAGACCATGAGCCAATGGGGTCTGGCCAAGGACGAGTTTCAAGACAACGGGCACTGGCCCCATCAGATCTATGTGCGTGAGGCCCGGCGTATGGTCGGGTCATACGTGATGACCGAGCAGGACTGTCTGTCTCAGCGTGACACGCCCAGGCCTGTGGGCATGGGGTCCTACACCATGGATTCGCACAATGTGCAGCGTTATGTCACCCAGGAGGGCTATGTCCAGAATGAGGGGGACATCGGGGTACGCGTACCGCGGCCCTACAGCATCTCGTACGACAGTCTGACGCCCCGAAAAGACCAGTGTGACAATCTCCTGGTGCCGGTCTGCGCGTCCACGTCGCACATTGCCTATGGCACGATCCGCATGGAGCCCGTGTTCATGATCCTGGGCCAGTCTGCCGCCACGGCGGCCTGTCTTGCGATTGACAGCGAGTCTGCAGTTCAGGACGTGGACTATGACCGGCTGCGTCAGCAACTGACAGCCGATGGTCAGATCCTGGAATTTAAGAAGGGTCAATAAGGACTCGTCCAGTAATAAATTGTGAATTATCCGCTTAGATTTAGGTTAGATTTGGGCGTGACCGATTGAGTGGACCCGGAGGCGTAGCTATTCTACGTCGAGGATTCCGCGATTGAGGAACGGACAAAGATAGCTTGAAGATGAGATGGAGAATTCGGAAGTTATTACTGGACGAGTCCTAAGGAGAAGTCTTCCGATCCGTTCAGGCACGCAGCGCCTGATTATTGTTCAGTCGCCAAACGCGCTTCTTTCTTCAGGAACAGGGGGTGTGTGCCGCCATGGGGGTCGTGACATTTCGTACAGAGTTGGTCTGAGGCCTCTTCATGAATCGGAGAGAGCGGCGCAGTTTCTGCTTCATGACATCGCATGCAGAGCTGGGGTTGGCTGGTGATCAGCAGGTGATTAAACGTGCTGACATGCGGCCTGTGACAGAACAGGCAGGCCCCCACAGCCACAGGTCCATGGACATATGGATTGCGTGTGGTGTGATCTTCATGGCAGTCGTAACACAGTTGAGGTATGGGTTTCGTGAATCGCCGTGATCTGAAGCTGCTTCCGCTCACGTGACACTGCCGACAGAAACGTACCGCCTGATGCCGGGTCTTTTTCAACTGCTGGATGTCCAGGGGCGACAGCTCGCTGCGGGCAGCCATCTCGTCCTGGCCGTTTACCGTATAATCCACAAATTGTGAGTCACATCCGACCTGCAGCCACATGATGGCCCCGGCGAGCAACAGCATCCATCGAAACATCTTCGTTTGCGGCAACATCAATGGCACCTTCAACAGGACTTTTGCAAAAAGCCCTGTGGTGTTCAGTTTACAGTAGGCAGTTTTCAGAATATCCGACAGTGTAGTCGGATTTGGGAGACAATTCAAGCGTTAGACGGGTGAGCAAGGGGCATTTTTGCGAATCGATTTGAGAGGCGATGCATTGGAGAAGTTCAGGTTTTCTTTATTTGTTTAAGGCCAAACCTCTCTAGCTTTCGTTATAGTAGCGACAATCGGTTGTATTATCACAGGACTTTTGCATAAAGCCCTATGTTGTTTGGTTTTCAGCCCAATGTTTTCTTATTTCGCTGTAGACTGTAAACCAAAAAACTGCAAACTTGAAGTTTCCAAAACTTCAATGATCACTGAAAGAGTACGATGCTTGACGATGCCATATTGATCTGGAAGTTGAGATCCGGGAGTAAAGAGGCCTTTCGGCTGATTTATGAGCAGTATGCCCGGGACCTGCTGACCCTGGCTGCGTCGCTGTTGGGCTGCCCGGCCGGGGCCGAGGACGTGGTGCAGGACGTGTTTACCCAGTGGGTGCAGGCACCGGGCCGGTTTCGCAGGCCTGGAAACCTCAGGGCCTGGCTGTCGACCTGTGTGGCCAATCGGTGTCGGGATCTGCAACGCAAGGACCACAGCCTTCGACACACTGCTGTCCAGAGTCTGGAACACCGCGTGAACAGGCAGGTCGACAGCCCGGTTCGCATGGTGATCCAGGATGAGGATATCCGGCGTGTCAGTCGTGCCCTGAATACCCTGCCGTATGAACAGCGGGAAACGCTTGTGCTGCGTGTGCAGGGCAACCTGACATTTCGCCAGATCGCCAGACTCCAGAAGGTGTCGCCCAAAACATCGCAGAGTCGTTATCACTATGGCATGGACAAGCTCAGGTGCCTATTGGATGAAGAGGTAAACGCATGAAACCCTCGAAGCAGTCCGTTGAAAAACGTATCCGGGGCATTCAGTATGATGCCTCACCAGAAACACATGACAAGGTCATCGGGTCAGTCCTGTCGGCCATGACGTCATGTTCACAGAAACATTCCGGTGCCTCGGCACTGTTAGGAAACTTAATTATGAAATCTCCAGTCACAAAACTTGCCTTCGCTGCCGTGCTTGTCACGGCCGCGATCTTTGGATTCCAGCATGTGGGCTCCAGCAGTATTGCCTGGGCCGATGTAGTGGCCCAGTTCAATGCCGTGCCCTATTTTAGTGCTACGGTCTACATCAAGGAAGACGTGGCCTCTGACCCGAAGCAGATGGAAGTGTGGATGAGCCGTGATCGACGGACGCGCATTCGAATAGGCACACAGGTGGTCTTTGGCAATAAGGGCCACGTGATCAAGACCTTCGATTTCCAGCAGCGCCAGGTGGCAGCACCGGATCCGTATGCAGAACAGTTTATGGAGCGCCTGAGTCGTGTCGAACCCTTCTCTCTGGACGCCGTGATTCGGGTCATGTTTCAGGGCGATATGCAGGATGTGACACCCCTGGTGAATCCTGATGCCGTGATTTCACAGGATATGGTGGTCTTTGACATTGACCTGCCCGGCACGCCCGAGTGGGTCCGTATCTGGGCCCTGCGCGAGAGCCGCCTGCCAGTGCGTTTCAAGATCTGGGACCCTCGCAGCGGAGATGGCACGGACGTGGTCTTCGAATATGCCAATGAGCAATCAGATGCCTTTTTTGATCCCAATGCCTTTGAAACACAGCTTCAGGGCAGGCAGAATCGAAGCCCTGTCAATATGGCGTACGCGAATCTAAAAGACCCTGGGGGCAAGGCCATGACGCCTGAAGACATGTTCGCACAGAGTGGGTACCATCTGCCGGATATCAAACAGGTGGGCATCACACCGGATGGCGCCGTGTGGATCATTGCAGACAAAGGACGCAATAGAATGCCGGATGGCAGAAACGTGTATGGCTTCAGCCGGCTCGAGGATGATCTGGATCGAGAGTATGTGCGCGTCTATGCCTCGCATGTCACGCTTGCGGATCAGAGTCAGCAGGTCTTTGTTCCGGCCGGGTATCCCTTTGATCAACGGATTCCCGGCAAGCTGATCGTGATCTGTGAGGCAGATGACGGGCGCGTTCGAGTGGAACATGAACTGATTGGGACTGTGGAGCTGACCCAGTGGCAGCAGGATCAGTCTTGGCCTGATGACACGATTCGCGACCCGGAGAATACATTCAGATTGAGCATGGCGTGGAAACACTGCGCACAGAAACGATATGACGAGGCGGAAAAAATACTTGTCACCATTCCAGGCACTCCGAATGAAAGCCGAATGGCCCTGGAACGCGAGCGTGTGCGGTTGCGCATGCTCTTTATTCAGGCAGCGTATGCGGAGGCCGTGGCCATGGGGGATGGGTTGATGCCTGCCATGAAGAAGGAATACCAGCGATGGAAAGGCAGTTCGGCTGATCCGTCTCTGTTCACCGATTATCTCACGGCCCTGGCTTGTCTGGGTCAGGTGGATAGAGTTAAAGATTTGTGGCAGGAGATCAAAGCGACAAAGCCGGAACTGAGTGCCACCCTGAACCGTCTGGCAAGGGAACACATTGCCGAAAGCACGGCGTACAGTTTTGAGTTGTGTTTACGCACCATGGTGCCTCAGATGTCGCAAAAGGCCCACTTGAGCATCGAACAGCTCGATGCCCTGTTTGACATTGACATCAAGCACAATGAGGCATTTACTCATTTGGGATTCTGGGACTGGAATCCTGAGTTTGACCAGCCGGAGTACAAAAACTGGGAACGTCACCTGGCAGATCTTTCAGAGTACTTCCAGACCCACGCTCTGCCTGAAAACATGGTCTTGCTTGAGCGTGACAAGAAAGAGGCCTTAAAAGCCAATCAGTACAAGATGCCGAATATTGCCAGTCACTACGTTCACAATTTTGACACCCACCTGAAAGCCTATTTGAAAACCTACCGATATCCGGAGTCTGCAGGGCGTGTTCGTATTGAAGCGCATATCCCAGAGGTCATACTCAATCACGATTTGATCTACAAACCAGAAACACCCTACCATGAGATGCTTCGATTCCTCATGGATCACTTTGGCCTGGAGGTGGTGGAAGTCAATGAACCTCGCACTGTGTGGGTGGCCCATTATGACGGCAGGGCACTCAAAGATTTCAAGCAGGTCAAGGCACCGGTGTCGCCGAGAGTCAGGGACGCAAATGGTCAGTTGAAGGCAGGCGTGATGTCATCTTCCTCCAGCGGTGGCTGGGATGTGTCCTATCTCTTTCAGCGATTCATGCGTGACCAGAACAGTGAGTGCAAAGCCACAGGCATACTGATTCACGATGAAACCGGACTCGCGAAGATCCAGGAGGACACTGGTATGGGGCCACGTCTCAGTCGTGAATGCCCATGCTGGACCGGTCCCGATGCCCCCGCCATCGCACGAAAATGGTTTGGCGACGAGTTCGGTATTACCTTTACAGAGGAGACTCGTACTGTGACGACTTATGTGATTCGCGACAAGGCCGACTAGAGAAGACGGACGCCCACTCTACGATTACAAACAGGACTTGGTTCTTGGTATCCCCTCAGGGATCTTTGACTTAGTGTCCCCCTCGGGGATGGTTGAAACCCCTCGCATTCAGGCGAAGAAATATGGGCGAAATGGTCATTGACCATGAGCCAGACATTTATAGTTATCTGCGAAGCAGATTCATTGTTACTTTTAGTCGGCTTCAGCCGATTGACGAACCCACCGGCTTGGAACCGGTGGTCGTCCTCAGTGTCTTGGTGGTGATAAAGTTGATAGATGCCCAACCGTGGTATGGCGATACAATCGCGTATGTAACATTTCTGAACAATGGAGGATTGCCGCGCCTCCCGGAGACCGGCTCGCAATGACAACTGTTTTATAGATGCCGCAGGGCGAAGCCCGTTCAACAGAGCCAGCAACCAACAACCAGCAACCAACAACTCAAACAGCGCACTACTCTGAGTTACTATGTGCCAGGATTCGGGCGGCATTGGTCTGATAGACCTTTTTGAGGATCTGGTCGTTCAAGTCGAGACCGTGCAGGGGCCAGTGGTAGGTGAAGTAATCCTGTGCGTAGAAGTGCTCATCCGCGGTCTCCAGGATGCGGAAGGTGGTCTGGTACATCTTTTTGCTGACGCCCATATCCGTGCCGTAGACCAGGCGGTCCTGATAGCGTTCATAGAATTTCGCGGTGAACCTGGGGATGGACGCTGTTTCTGCGTACCGTGCCGAGATGTCGGCGTAGAGGTTGGGACATTCGTCGAACAGGCGCCCCAGTCGATTCAGGTCGTGGGAACAGTTGGCAAAGTGACAGGCAATAAAGGTCGTTTTGGGGTGACGTTTGACGGCCCGCTCCAGGATGGTGATCATGCCGGTGTGTCCGATGGCGTCCAATTGATTGTCGAGTCGCCACTTGTACGCATTCATCAAGCCATCGTTCGTGGCATCCATGGGCTCGTACATCCACTTGGGATCAGCCACGTGGATGTTGATGGGCATGTTAAGCTCGGCACATTTTTCGAGCAGGGGATCCATTCTGGAGTCGTCGAGATGCATGCCCCAGGCCTTGGTGGGCTTGCAGTAGAAAAGCCCCTTTCCCTTGTCGCCCAGCTCGCCCACACCCCTGGCACCCACGCGGTAGCAGCGCTGTAATTCCTTGACGGCTGCCGGGCCGAAACCGGCCTGGTCGTAGCCCGTGTAGTCGAATCCGCACCACACGTCGAATCGCTCGGGAAAGGCTGCATATTGTGCGTAGATGGCATCGAAGTCAGTGCCCGTGGCGTAGGTCAAGACAATGCACTTGTCAATACCCACAGCATCCATGGTCTTGACCCAATCAGCCACCTGCGCCGGTGTCTTGGCATAGGGATGCGTGTGCATGTCAATGATGGGAAACCTGGCACGGGTCACCGAGGTCTGAGGGATCTGATAGATGGACTGTGGACGATAGTCCTTGAGCAGTAGCTCGTTCGGCCCCGAGGTGCCGGTCTCTTGACTGAGGCCCACAGTGCCTGCCATACATATCAGGAAAAGACCGAGAGAATACTGAAGGGTTCGATTGATCTTGTTTGGTCTCATAATGGCTCTCCTTTTGAACCAGAAAATGTCGCTGCCACAGGGTGGTAAAGGTCACCGGTGCTATGATAGCGACTCAAGGGTCGTTCACGCAAGCCTGGATTTGTCCAGAACGGGTTTCAAAACTCATTTCGGCTGCAAAAACCATGGAACTGCGGTTTCGCCTAGAAAGCAGTTTTGCAGCCAGTTCTAAAAACACAGTGTCTGCTGTCAGGTTTTAAGTGTTGCGCCAATGTCATTTCCAAAAAAAATGGGCCTGCATTGGATTCCAATGCAGGCCCGAAGTGCTTTTCGATGTCACATTTATGGCTGGACCGGACGGACCAGAATGAAAAGTTCTGCCAGGTCGTGTTCAATACCTGAGGTCACCTTGCTGAGATCTACATTTTCGCCGACGATTTCCAGTGTGACCGAATAGGTCCCTGGCCCGATGACGCCGGGATCCGGTGTGAATGTGGCTGTCCAGTTGCCACCGGCTGCAGACGTGGAAGCGATCGTCAATGAGAGCTCTCCCTTGAAATTCAACTGCACGGCCGTCGTGATGGTGGCTGACAGACGTACACTGGGCCAGGGGCCTGAAGGGGTATGGGTGATGCTGAAGGTATCTGCCACCACCCATTCCGGCTCCACAGGCGGAGGTGTCACGATGAGCTCGGTGTCATAGACACCCATGTCTGTTTGCGAGCCTTGAATACGCGCTGCACCATCAAGGTCCAGCGGCAGGGGTTCGGCTGTATTGCCATCCATGTCAAGGTCCGTGACGTCTGCCGGGAGCAAAGCCGTGCTGCCCTGGTCGATGCAGGGTGAACTGTCCTGAAGATGGTAATCTCCAAAGATCCACTCGCCCTCAAAAGACCAGCCGCCCGGGGTCACAAAGAGCGGATCGGCGTCAATGTTGCCCGTGCCTGCACCGGTCCAGCCGCCCTGGACGTCAGAGTGGGAGACTTCCGTGGTGGAGGGATGGGTCGTAAATATCTCATTGCCGCCGTTGTACAGGATGCTGTTGGTGACAGTCAATTGATTGGTGGGGGGGTAAATCCAGCTCAAGCTGGCAATTGTCCTGTTGCCGGAGGGCAGGTTGTCCGTGACCGTACTGCTGTGAATGGCGATACTGCTGTTGAGTCCGTACACAACGGATCCAATCATGAAATCGGCCTGGTAGCCGGAATTGCCCGTGATCAGGCAGTTCGTCAGTGTGATGGAACTGTCCTCGCCATAGACACCCGCGCCGTACAACTGGGCCGTGTTGCCGGATATCCGACTGTTGACCAGTGTCAGGCTGCTACGTACAATGGCCGCGGCACCCCCAAAGGCCCCCTTATTGCCATAGAAGAGACTGTCGGATACCGCAACATTTGCGTCCAGGATCAGGAGGCCGCCACCGATCGCGTCAATGCTGTCCCCATTGGCCCGCCCGTTTTTGATGACGACGCCCTTGATTGTGGTGCCAAGTATGGCAGGGCCTTGAGCGGTCATGACGTGATGGCTGTTTTCCTCCACATTCAAGAGGCCGTACAGGTCATCGCCTGCCAGGTCACCACTGAGTTCTGTCACAAAGGTATCCGGGTCATGCGTGTCAGGAGAGGGCGTGCCGTAACCGGCATGTCCTCCCACCAGGGTGATACCGTCTTGAAGCAGGAAGCTGGCTTCGCGGTCACCCGGTGTGACGCCTGTGCCCTGATCAGGCTTGTAAACGCCTTCCGCCACGAGGATGGTGTCACCCGGAACGGCAATGGAGAGCGCGTCCTGGAGTGACCTGAAGGCCCAAAGCCAGTTGGCACCGTTGTGCACGGGTCCGGGTGCGTCCTGATCCACATAGTAGATAGAGGCTGGTGTGCCCACGGTAAATGAGATATTGAAAGCGATGGCCGGGACAGTGCACTTGAATGTCCAGTAGCCTGAGGGCAAGGGCCCAAAATCGCCTTGGAGACCTGACACGGGCTGCCAGATCGCTGGGCATTGTGTTGGCGGCGGGCCCTGAATCGATAAGACGACTTGCTTATTGACGGTATCTACAGTGATCTGGGGCGTTCCACCCAGTGCGCCCCTGGCAGAGCAGCTGCTACCGTAAATATAGTCCAATGGGCCTGAAAACGTGATCGTGTCCGAGGTGCCCGGATTGTTGGGATCTATAGTCCAGGCGCTGGGAGGAACCAGTCCATCAACCCAGGTCACTGAGGCGGCAAATGCCTGAGAACCCATTAAGCATAGCAGGAGTATCCATATGTTGGCCTTGGAATTCATTACGCTGTCCTTTCTAAAAGGTGTGGTGGGCTTTTTTTAGCCTTTTGACATAAAATACGGCAATTGCACATTAGACCAGAAAATCTCCTATCTTATATGTATACAAATTTCCCAGGGTTCAGGTCAAGTCTATTATCGGGCCTGGTATTTTGGCCACGCATGAAAATGGAGACCGATTGATACTCTTGTTATAAGGCATTATTACTAAGTTATTAATATTTGTAATAGATCCTTGACAGGGGTTCTGCGCTCGGCTAGACTCTGTTGTTTTGTGAACTTATTAGGAGGTACATATACCGCATGAATACTGCCATGGAAATTTTGAAAAACCAGCTCTCTCCTGAGCATTTAGATAGACTGTTGGTCTTGAAAAATGAGGAAGTGAATCAGTTTGTGGCCTATGCCATTGAATTGTGTGAACCGGACAGTGTGTGGGTTGGCAATGATTCCGATGAAGATGCCGCCTATTGTCGTCAGCTTTCGATCGACAACAGAGAAGAACTGCCCCTGGCGATTGACGGCCACACCGTTCACTTTGACGGTTATTATGATCAGGCACGTAAGAAGGAAGTCACCAAATACCTGGTGCCTTCAGATGTGGTCCTGGACAAAAAGCTGAATCAAGTGGAGCGTGAGCAAGGGCTTAAGGAAATAAGGGACCTTCAAAAGGGTGCCTACAAGGGACGCCGGATGCTGGTGACTTTCTTCTGCCTTGGCCCCACGAATTCACCGTTTGCGATTCCATGCCTTCAGATCACGGATTCCGCCTATGTGGTCCACAGCGAAGCCATGCTCTACCGTCGTGGGTATGAGGAGTTCAAGCGCCAGAGCAGCAATCCGAGTTTTGAGTTCTTCAAATTCCGCCATGCGACCGGCCAGGTGGATGATCGTATGACCAGTGTCCATTACGACAAGAACCGTGTTTACATGGATTATACCAGGAACACAGTGCTGTCTGTTAACACGCAGTACGCAGGCAACACGGTCGGCCTCAAGAAGCTGGCCTTGCGTCTGGCCATCTGCAAGGCAGACCGGGAAGGCTGGCTGGCCGAACACATGTTTGTGATGCGTGCCAATGGCCCCAAGGGCCGAAAGACCTATCTCTGCGGTGCGTATCCCTCTGCCTGCGGCAAGACCTCAACGGCCATGATCCCCGGAGAAAACATTGTGGGTGATGACCTGGCGTACTTCCGTGTGATCGATGGGGAATTTCGTGCGGTCAACGTGGAAGCCGGTATTTTCGGCATCATTCAGGACGTGTGTGCCAAGGGTGATCCCGTGATCTGGGATGTGCTGCATGCACCGGGCGAGGTAATCTTTGGCAATGTCCTGGTCAAAGACGGTTCTCCGTACTGGCTGGGCATGGGAGAAGAAATACCCAAAACCGGCGCCAATCATGTGAGTCCTGCCTGGACCGAAGGCATGCTTGGACCGGATGGCAAGCCCACCACCCCGAGTCATAAAAATGCCCGGTATACGGTGCGCATGCAGGACCTGGAAAACAAGGACCCGGACTGGGATACTCCCAATGGTCTGCCTGTGGGTGGCATCATTTATGGTGGGCGCGACAGCGATATCAATGTGCCGGTGCGAGAAGCCTATTCCTGGGCCCATGGGATCTGTACCATGGGGGCCATGCTCGAATCAGAAACGACTGCCGCGACCATCGGTGCCGAAGGGGTGCGCAGCTGGAACGTGATGAGCAATATGGACTTTTTGTCCATGTCCGTGGGTAAGTATCTCCAGAACAATCTCGAATTCGCCAAGGACATCGAGCGTCCCAAGGTGTTCGGCACCAACTACTTCCTCAAGAGGGACGGCCAGTACCTCAACGGTATGCTGGACAAGTCGGCCTGGGTCAAGTGGATGGAATTGCGTGTGCATGGCGACGTGGAATCGCTCGATGCCGGTTACGGCATGATTCCCAAGTATGAAGACCTCAAGACCATCTTCAAAAACACGCTGAACCAGGCGTACACGGAGCAGGACTATGTGGAGCAGTTTACTGTTCGGATACCTGAACTGCTGGGCAAGCTGGATCGCATGGAAGAGATTTATGCGACTGTGGGTGACACACCTGAGGCCATGAAGGAAGAAATGGCCGCTCAGCGCAAACGCCTCGAAGCCTTGAAGGCCGAAAAGGGCGAGTACATCTCGCCGCTGGACCTGGCATGATCTAGGCTCTGTCTGGAAAGTCGATCTGGCTTCGAGCGGCTTATTTTTCGTCTGACTGCATCCGGCTGTATCGACGATACAGCCAATATCGCCTGCTTCGCCGTCTTTGTCAGACAAAAAAACGCTCGCTCTCGGGCCGCCGACGAACTTTCAAGAAAGAGCCTGGACCATTTACAGAACTTTCCCAACGGGCTATGTTATACAACATAGCCCATTTTTTTTGGCAACAATGCAGAGTGCTGAGCTGAAGGGTCAGTGATGGCTGAAGGTGTCATTGGCATGACTTAAAACTGATGGTAATGGAGATTGAATGCGAGCGGTGGTACAGCGCGTGACGCGAGCACAGGTGACTGTGGACAATGCTTCGGTGGGGCGCATCGATGCAGGCCTGCTGGTCTACCTGGGCGTGGCCCAGGGTGACGGTGACCTGGATGTGGCGTATATGGTGGATAAACTCTTTCATCTGCGCATCTTTTCGGATGAGGCAGGCAAGATGAACCTGAGTGTCCAGGACATCGGAGGACAGATCCTGCTGGTCAGCAACTTTACACTCTGCGGTGACTGCCGTAAGGGACGCAGGCCCGGCTTTGACCTGGCTGCACCGCCGGACCAGGCGGATGCATTGTATCAGACGGTGGCTGATCGACTCAGGCAGCTCGGCGTGCCCGTTGAAACGGGTCAGTTTCAGGCCCACATGCATGTGACCAGCGAAAATGACGGGCCTGTGACATTTCTCCTGGATAGTCGCAAGATGCTGTGATACCCTGTCTGTCACATGACACGGTCACATGCCAACACAGATAAAACGTCTCAGGCCTGGTTTGCCACCACCCGATGGTCTGTGGTACTGTCTGCGCAGGACAAGAAGTCATCCCAGTGTCGTCAGGCCCTGGATGGGCTGTGTCGAACGTACTGGTATCCGCTGTATGCCTTTGTGCGCAGGCAGGGATATCCAGCGGATCAGGCGGCCGATTTCACCCAGGGCTTTTTCGCCCGGTGTCTTGAAAAGGACTGGCTGGAGAGTGTGGATCAGAGCAAGGGCCGATTCCGAAATTTCCTTCTAGCCGCCATAAAGCACTACATGTCCAATGAACGGGCCAGGGAACGAGCCAAGAAGCGGGGCGGCGGCAAGCAGATCTTCAGCCTGGACATCGCCACCGCTGAAACACGATATCGTATTGAACCTGAAACCACGACCACGCCTGAACAGTTGTATGAACGTCAATGGGCCCTGGCCCTGCTGGATACGGTACTCAAGGACCTTCAGCAGCAATATCTGGACGAGGGCAAGGCCGAGATGTTCGACTTGCTGAAGCCCTGCCTGATCGGCCAGACCGGCAGCCTGCCAACCACTGAACTGGCCCGAAAACTCCAATGCACTGAAGGGTCGGTACGTGTCATGGTGCACAGACTCAAGAAACGCTATCGTGAGTTACTCCGCCAGCACATCGCCGATACCGTGGCTGGCCCCGAAGACGTGGAAGCGGAAATGCAGCATCTACGGACGATCCTTTCAGGATCGTAGTCTTTAGCCGTCAGCTTTCAGCCAACGAGTGCTGTGTCACACCTAAATGTTATGGTGCTGCGCATACCCAAAATTTAAGGCGTGACACAGCACTAGGCCATATATCCCAATAAGAACAAAGGGTATCGCTTGTTCTCAGGGACATCCTGATGGGCAAAGATGATCTTGCGATCCACTGTCACGCCCTTGAACTGTTCACGGCCTTTACCTTTGCCACCGATTTCAATGGCCAGTTTTTCCTGGCCCAGTTCCACAAGGTAATCTGGTGTTTTTTTTCCTCTTGTACTCTTGAGGTAGTGAACCTCAATGTGGGCCTGTTTTGCGGCATGCACAAAATAATCCTCGCGCAACCCTCCAATGGCCTCTTGAAAGTCCCTATACAACAGGCGATAGGGCGGCGTTAGCAGGACCTTGGGTTCGCGCAGGACATTGGTGCCTTTGGGGAACACCTGAACAAGGATAAAGGCCTGCTCGAGACAGCGAACGTATTGTTCGGCTTTGTATTTGGTGATCCCCAGATTCTGAGACAGTGACGAGTAATTAATGCCGTCTACCTCAGAAAGTCCCACAAAACGAATCAGTCGTTTGAGTATGTCTATCTCTTCGACCGCCAAGCGCAACACGGATGGCACATCTTTGTATATGACTTTGTCCTGAATCGCCTGTAGTAAGACAAGGGGTTCAGGTTCATCCAGGCCAAAGGGGAGCAGCCCACCCTGGAGATAGGCATCAAAATACACGCCTTGTCGAAGATGATCCGGGCTCCATGTGGCCTCAAGGATGTCCAACAGGCCAAGCTTTGGCAGCACCACATCCTTCTGGAAAGCCAAATACTCTCGGTATGAAAAGGCAAGCAAGGGCTTAAGTAAAACTCGTCTGGATAAATCATGGGCAGACGACTGCACGGCCAGGGCCACGGAGCTGGTAAAAATGACTGGCAGGTCAAGAAAATCGTAGAGCTGCTTGAGCACGCCTGTGGCATTCGGTAGAAAATGGATCTCATCAAGGAGCAGAGTCTTCACACCATAATGTGTCTGGAGTTTTTTGATGATTTCCCAGAGATCATCCCCTCGCTCCAGACTGTCGGCGGACAGATAGAATGCCTGATCATGTGCCAGGGCATACTGACGCAACAGGATCGTCTTACCCACACCTCGCGGCCCGATAATCCCCTGGAAATGTCTGCCTTGATGCCCTTCAAGCTCCTCATACAGAAAACGACGTTTCTGGTATGTCTTGCCCTGGGCTTTGGCCAATTCATGCAATTCGACTAGTTTAGATAAGCTCATAAACACCTTCGTGGGTTACACTTTTACGCCCCAAGGCAAAAGTGTTGGTTCACGGTTTAAAAAAGGTTCACGGTTCACGGTTTCTGGGCGACAAACCTTGTCCTGTTGTTTATCGTATCATTCTGTCAAATGATTTGACAAAAAAGCATACATCTTGTCAAATTGTTTTCTAGACGGCATGCGTTCAGGCTGGCTATCAGACGTCGGATTTCAGCAATGCGGGCTGCTTTCTATATTTATGAGACGAATCCAAAAAGCTGAAGGCTGAAAGCTGATAGCCAAAATCGTTTTCTATTTTGTAACATATCCTGCTATTTGCTTCTGTTATGGGTGGTAAAATAGGAGACACTATGATGGAATCTCAAAACAACTGCCCGAATTGCGGTAAACCGCTGGAAACGAATGCCCTGCAGGGGCTCTGCCCGGAATGCCTGATCAAGGCCGGCTGGCCCACGGTGGATAAGACCGAGCCGAATGATGAGGCCGGTGGTTTTGTGCCCCCTTCGATTGATGATCTGGCAACTCTCTTTCCTCAACTGGAGATCCTCGAGCTCATCGGTCGGGGCGGCATGGGGGCCGTGTACAAGGCTCGACAGCCGAATCTGGATCGGATTGTGGCTCTCAAGATCCTCGCCAAAAAGGCGGGCTCTGATCCCGGTTTTACGGAACGGTTCACACGCGAGGCCCGTGCCCTGGCCAAGCTCAGCCATCCCAGCATTGTGGCTGTGTACGACTTTGGGCACACAAGCTCAGACCTCAGCTACTTCATCATGGAGTACGTGGATGGCCTCAATCTGCGGCAGATCGAACAGGCCGGTCAGCTCAGTCCCAGAGAGGCCCTGGAGATCATTCCGAAGATCTGCGAGGCCCTGCAGTTCGCCCATGACAAGGGCGTGGTGCACCGCGATATCAAACCGGAAAATGTGCTGCTGGATCAGAGCGGCTGTGTCAAGATTGCCGATTTCGGTCTGGCCAAGATCATGGGCACTGAATCCGGGGATTTTACGCTGACCGAACCGAACCAGGTCATGGGTACACCCCACTACATGGCCCCGGAGCAGGTCGAGCATCCCCGAGACGTGGATCATCGAGCCGACATCTATTCGCTCGGCGTGGTCTTTTACGAAATGCTCACCGGTGAACTGCCGCTGGGTAAATTCGCCCCCCCCTCACGCAAGGTCCAAATGGATGTGCGCCTGGATGAGGTTGTGCTGCGAACACTGGAGAAGGAACCTGAACTGCGTTACCAGCAGGTCAGCCAGGTGCGCACCGATGTCCAGACCATTGCGTCGACCCCTCAGCCCCAAGTTCAAGGAGAGGTGTCGAGTCACCTGCCCAAGCAGTCTCTATCTTACATCAGCACACCCGAATACCTTCGTACCTTTCGCGGCCGCTTCTTGAGTATTTATCAGGGCAAGGGCGAATTGCGGCTGGACAGTGAGTCACTCAGTTTTCGACGCGGCTGGCAGGCCGTGACCATCCCCCTGTCGTCCATCAGCGTGCTGGCCCAGGGTACGTTTCCCACCACGGCCAAGCCGCTGCCGCTTCATTATATCGCCGTCACCTTCGAAGAACATGGTCTCTCTCGAACCCTGCTGTTCACGCCGGTAAGAACTGAGGTCATGTCTCCAACGGAGGCCAACAAGATCGGGGCCGAGTGGATGTCCCACTTAACCAAGGCCATTCGGGCCCGTACCGGACGCACCCTCTCAGTGGGACATCTGGACGTGACACAGAAAACTTCCTGGTGGGAGTACGTGAAGCTGTATCTTTTTCTGGCGGCCACCAGCATTCCTGGTTTTTCGCTGATTCCGATTATATTGAAACACCGCCTGCCCAACCGGTTGATTGAATTTTTACCTGGCCCCATTTTCGCGATACCCATGTTCTTCATGGTTCTCACAATGCCCCGGTGGTTGGGCTGGTTTACTGGCCGAGGCCGGCGTCAACAGCCCGAAGGGAAGGCCTCGCAGTCGGAGCACCAACCCAGTGGCCTTGATTTCTGGCAGAAGATTATGCGTCTTCTGATTCTGCTGTTCCTGGGCCTGGTACTCCTGGCGGCTGGCCTGTTGACCGTGTCGGCCGTCCTGCCCTGGCTGCACAGAGTCAAGTTTTCTGCGGTGCATCAGTTCGGTCCAACTGTGGAGCGCAGTTTCTATGAGCCGGAGGCCAACAGTCCGGAGATTATCTTCTGGGATCTGGACCGTGACATCATCATGAGTCCGCCGTTTGTCCTGGCGATCCCCGAGGACAAGCAGTTATTTCAATGGCTGGGTTCCACATCCTTGCAGTCCAATGCCCGACTGAATCAATGGATCGAGGACATGGGAGTCGATTTGGCCCTGACATTTTCATGGGGCGAAGATCTTAACAGTGGGTCGTGGTATTTCATGGGGTTGGGGGCAGAGCGATTGAATAGTCGTTTCGATGAAAGCCCCTTCGACAGGTTCAAGCCTGCTGATTTGTTTGAGCGGACAACCTGCGCCTTACGCGTCGGAGGAAAACAGATCCACCCTGGCCGTCCAAGTGCCCTGTGCATCAAGACCGATCAAGGCAAAGTCGGTGTGCTTGAATACGACGGCCTGTTCGACGGTGTCACGGACGGCTTCAAGATTCGATACAAGCTGTTGGAGAGGCGGCCTGGAAAACGTGACGGAACGGCAAATAAGATAAGTCCTGCTGCAGACGTCGAGGATGCACGCTCTCTGATACTGCCTGCACTTCGCTCGGCTTCGGCCGAGCAGATGGAAGAAAACTGGCCCAGCTTCAGAGGACCGGGCGGCGCCGGCATCGGTATTCATGCGAATGTCCCGACCCGTTGGGACGGAACGACTGGCGAAGGGATTCTCTGGAAGAGCCCCATACCCCTTTCCGGGTGCAGTTCTCCCATTCTCTGGGAAAACCGAATCTTTGTGTCTGGCGGCACGGATGACAGGCTCGAAGTCTACGGCTATGACGCCGATTCCGGCAAACCTCTCTGGACTGGCTCTGTGCCCATGACTCGGCCTCCGGCAGGCAAAGACCTCGATATTCCGGAGGATACCGGTATGGCCGCGCCGACCATGGTGACGGATGGAAGCAGGGTGTTTGCGATCTTCGCCACAGGTGACATTGGCTGCTTTGACTTCAGCGGGCAAAAGATCTGGACCAGGTCGCTGGGTATACCTGACAACGTCTATGGCCACGCCTCCTCGCTGGCCGTGTCCGGAGGTGTGGTCATCGTACAGTCGGATCAGGGCAAGGCCGAGGACGGCAGGTCAAGACTGATCGCTTTGGATGTCGTGTCAGGAGACATAGTGTGGCAGACAAAACGCCCGGTCCGCAACTCGTGGTCCTCGCCCATCGTGGTGAGGATCGATGGCAGAGACACCATCATCACGTGCGCTGATCCCTGGGTGATCGCCTACGACGCTGCCGCGGGTACGGAATTGTGGCGCGTCAAGTGCCTCAAAGGTGATGTGGCTGCCTCGGCCTGTTATGCAAATGGTCGAGTCTACGTGACTGAACCGTATGGCAAGCTCATTGCGATCAATGTCGATGGGCGCGGAGATGTCACAGACAGTCACATCGTATGGACCGTGGATGATGTGGGTCCGGATGTATGCACGCCGCTGAGCAACGGCCAGTGGGTGATCATCCTTGGCAGCGATGGAATAATTGGGTGCTACGGCGCCCAGGATGGCGTCAAGCTGTGGGAGGAGGCACTGGATGCGGAATTCATGGCTTCGCCGTCCCTCGTGGGTGACACCCTGTATCTGCTGAGCCGAAAAGGCACCATGTTTATCGCCCAAGTGGGGTCCGAATTCAAACTCATCGGTCAATGCAGGCTCGATGAAAAATGTGTTGCCTCCCCGGCCTTTACCGAGGGCAGGGTATACATTCGTGGCGAGAAAAACCTCTACTGTATTGTAGACACAAGATCCACAGAAACGTCTGCATCCATGATGTCGCCGGATAGCGTCACTCCGCTCACTGGTGAACTGGTTACATTTGACGGCGTGCCTGCGGATCTACCCGGATCCTGGACCGGATTCAGGGGGGGCAATGGTGACGGGATATCCGACGATCCCATCCCTCTTGCCAGGACATGGCCTGCTGAAGGCCCACCCGTGCGATGGTCCATTGATCTCGGTGAAGGATACGCGGGCGCTGCAGTTCACCACGGACGTGTCTACATCATGGATTACAACAGCCCCATCCAGGCCGATGTCATACGCTGTGTATCTCTGGCGGATGGACGTGACATCTGGCAATACCGCTATCCGGTCCATATAAAACGCAATCACGGCATGAGCCGAACAGTGCCTGTTGTGACCGACAAGTACGTGGTGACGATTGGCCCCAAATGCCACGTGACTTGCCTGAACGCCGTCACAGGGGAGTTCAAGTGGGCGCTTGACCTGGTGAGTGACTTTCATGCCAAGATACCTCCCTGGTATGCCGGACAGTGCCCTCTTATCGACCGCGACCGGGTGATTCTTGCAGTAGGGGGTGATGCACTCCTGATGTCCGTAGACTGCGAGACGGGCCGCATCGTGTGGCGCAGCACCAATCCAAACGGCTGGACCATGACTCATGCCTCAATCGTCCCGCTTGAATTCGAAGGTACTCGTCAATACATATACTGCGGCAGCGGTGGCGTGGTCGGCGTGAACGCTGAAAACGGGCAGATACTCTGGGAATATCTTGACTGGAAGGTGACTGTGGCAAATATTGCCAGCCCGGTCGCGATCGGCCAGGGACGACTGTTCCTTCAGGGCGGATATAAGGTTGGCAGTCTGATGCTGCAACTCAAGAAGCAGGCAGGCCACATAACGGCCGAGTCAGTCTTTCAGCTCGACTCTGAGATCTACGGGCCGTCACCCCACACACCGATTCTTTACCAAGGGCACATCTACGGGATTCGCACTGATGGCCAAATGACATGCCTGGATCTGGAGGGCAATACGACATGGGAAAGCGGGATCGCACACAGGTTCGGACTGGGACCTTATGTGATCGCGAACGGCCTTTTGTACGTGATGGATGACGACGGCAGGCTGACGCTCGCCGAAGCCACACCGGCAGGCTATATCCAGCTTGCCCAGGCCAAGGTCTTGAAGGGTCCGGACGCATGGGCCCCCATGGCAGTCGTATCCGGCAGATTGATCCTGCGTGATCTCAATGAGATGAAATGCCTCATGATTGGGGAGGCTGCATTGGCGGCCAGATGATATTATTCCTGTCCGGCGTGTTGCCCAATGTGTGATCGAAGAATTATTTCACCTCATTCAAACGCCCGCTTTGCCACGACCCATTGGTCGGTGGTCCGGGCGGCTGGAGACAAGGCGGATAGCCAGCGTGCGGCCGCGCTGCAGACACTGTGCCGCACATACTGGTACCCGTTGTATGCGTATGTGCGTCATCGAGGCACGGGGGCGCAGGATGCGGAGGATCTGGTGCAGACGTTTTTTATGTTTCTTTTGGAAAAGGATCGCCTGGGCTCTCTGGTCCCAGACAGGGGCAGGTTTCGATCATTCCTGGTCACGGCAATGAATCATTTTCGAACCGATCAGTGGAAACGAGCCACGGCAGCCAAACGCGGGGGCGGCCAAAAGATCTTCAGCCTGGACATGACGGAAGCTGAGGCCCGCTATGGGCACGAACCCGTCGACACCACCACTCCGGAAAAACTCTTTGAAATGAACTGGGCTGTGACACTACTCAACACAGTATTCGAACAACTCCAGCAGGAACAGCGAGCTCAGGACAAAGGCGAGCAATTCGAAACGTTGAAGTTCTGTCTGACCGGTCAGCGCAGTACTGTGCCCTATGCCCAACTCGCGGACCAGTTGGCCGTGTCCGAGGCCACACTCAAGGTCATGGTCCATCGCCTGCGCAAACGCTATCGGGAACTATTACACCAGGAGATAGCTCATACTGTGACCGGTCCTGACGAGGTGGAAGATGAACTTCACAGCCTGTTTCAGGTGTTGGCAGGTTGATCTTCTATCGCGTGAAGGGTCTCGACAAAATGGTAAATATTGGTGACTAGTGCATTGCTCCGCTGTTGACTCTCATTTCCACCATATACCAAAACAGAGGGATAGGATTCGCATAGTTTTAGTTTTTGGAAGTGATTCAGTCCCGCAAAAAAATCTGAAGCCATGGTTTGTCCTGCTTTGATTTCAATAGGCACTGGGGTTTGTGCTAGATTGTAGATCAAGTCAACTTCATGGCCATTGCTGTCGCGATAGAAATTGAGATTGTTGGTTCGGCCGCCATTGTAACGAAACTTAAGGGCCTCCATGACCACTGCGTTTTCAAAGAGATTCCCACGGAGCGGATGGGTGGTAAGCTGATTCTCTTTTTCAATGCCCAACAGGTAGGCAGCCAATCCTACATCATAGAAATAGAGTTTGGGGGATTTGATCAAACGCTTGGAGAGATTGCCGTGGAATGGAGACAGCGCGAACACAATATAGCTCGCCTCCAAAAGGCTAAGCCATTCTCTCGCAGTGGTGTGGGTCACGCCCGCATCATTGCCCAGGTTTTGAACATTGAGCAGTTGTCCTACCCGTCCGGCGCAGAGCCGGACAAATCGCTCAAAGGCAGAGAGGTTTCTCAATTCACTGAGTTGGCGCAAATCTCTTTCCACGTAGGTTTCAAAATAGTCGGCCAAGGCCTGGGTAGGAGGAATCTTCTGATCATGAATACGGGGATAGAACCCGGCATACAATAGCGACTCAATGGTGTTCATCGGGCTCAATTGCCGGGCTTCTGTCAGTGAAAAGGGCAGCAGGCGAATCAAGGCAGTTCGCCCGGCCAGGGATTGGCTGATGGTTTGTGAAATGTTAAGTTGCTGACTTCCGGTCAAAACAAACAATCCATTTCGGTCTTCTTCATCCACCCGGGTCTGGATGTAGGACACAAGATCGGGTGTTCGTTGGATTTCGTCAAGTACCGCACCTTCAGGAAACTGGGCCAAGAAACCTCGTGGATCATCCAAGGCGAATCTTCGTGTGTCTGGATTCTCCAGATTGGCATAGGGGAAATTCCTGAAGACATCTCGGACGAGAGTGGTTTTGCCG
Organism: Phycisphaerae bacterium; assembly: GCA_021736645.1. Lineage (GTDB taxonomy): Bacteria > Planctomycetota > Phycisphaerae > Sedimentisphaerales > Anaerobacaceae > JAIPFM01. Next base: position 25,328 of record JAIPFM010000043.1, read on the forward strand.
GACTGCCGCGGCCCGGTGATCGTCACAACTGGGTACTGGGTAAAGGCTGAACGCACAAACGAGGCAATTTCTCGGTCGACCATATGGGCCTCATTGATTAAGATAAGCCTGTTAATAACAATAGTATAGGGTTTATTATGTAATATGCAAGTAATACTTTCATATTACATAGCCTTTTCGCGAGCTGATTTATAGTTCTTTCTGTAACCTTTCGCCCTAAAAGCTCGTGTTTATGGGTAAGAGGTGAAACTATGGATGACACAGACAAAATACAGCATTGTCAACATTGTGGGAAACCCATGGGTGATAAGTCCATTCAGGGGCTGTGCCCGGCCTGTTTGATGAAGGCCGGCTGGCCCACGTCCGAAGAAGCCGAGCCTGGTGGATTTGAACCGCCTGCCATTGAGGACGTGGCCAGGCTGTTTCCGCAGCTTGAGATCCTGGAACTCATTGGGCGGGGCGGCATGGGGGCCGTGTACAAGGCACGCCAGCCGGACCTGGATCGGTTGGTGGCCCTGAAGATCCTGGCCAGGAAATCGGATTCTGATCTGGGTTTTACAGAGCGGTTTACGCGTGAGGCCCGTGCCCTGGCTAAGCTCAGCCATCCCAATATCGTGGGCGTGCATGACTTCGGGCATAGGAGCTTTTGTGGGAAACCCATCGTAGGCCAAAGCCCGAGCGAAAATTCAGGTGGCGCGGCGGGTGAAGCAGGCGATGTTGAACGCATCGTCGATGGAGCCCAACAAAGCCAGATGAATTTGCAGCCGGGCGACGCCAGAGAGGTTTCCCACACAAGCTCTGATCTAAGCTATTTCATCATGGAATTTGTGGACGGTCCCAACCTGCGGCAGATTGAAAAAGCCGGTCAGCTCAGTCCCAAAGAAGCACTGGAGATCATTCCCCAGATTTGTGCAGCCCTGCAATTCGCCCATGACGCCGGCGTGGTACATCGTGACATCAAGCCGGAAAACATCCTGCTCGATCAGAAGGGCCGCGTCAAGATTGCCGACTTTGGCCTGGCCAAGATCATGGGAACCGAACGCACCAGCTTTACGCTCACTGAACCCAACCACGTCATGGGCACCCCGCACTACATGGCCCCCGAGCAGGTCGAGCATCCCAAGGACGTGGATCATCGAGCCGACATCTATTCCCTGGGCGTGGTCTTCTATGAAATGCTCACTGGTGAACTGCCGCTTGGTAAGTTCGCTCCCCCATCCCGCAAGGTGGCGATGGATGTACGTCTGGATGAAGTCGTGCTTCGTACTCTGGAAAAGGAACCCGAACTACGATATCAGCAGGTCAGCCAGGTTCGGACCGAGGTTCAAACGATTGCAGCCACACCTGGTCAATCAGCAGGAGGCACTCACTCCAAAGCCTCCCCGTGTCACATCAGTACACCCAAGCACCTGAGATCCTTAAGAGGTCGCTTCTTTTATATCTACCAGGGCAAGGGCCAGCTTCGACTAGACGGTGAGTCGCTTAGTTTTCGACGCAGGTGGCAGGCCGTGACAATCCCCCTATCCTCTATTACCAGGCTGGCCCAGGGCGAGTATCCTTTCACGGCAAACCTTCATTTCATTGCCGTGACCTTCGAAGAGCAAGGCTTCTCTCGCACACTCTTGTTTACGCCGTGTAAGAAAGAGATTCTGCCACCAACAGAGACCAACAAGATTGGGGCCCAGTGGATGTCCGATCTGAAGGAAGCCATTCGAATACGCGTCGGGCGTACTTTATCTGTGGAACGTCTGGATGTGACACAAAAAACATCTTGTTGGGAGTTTGTGACCCTTTTTCTTTTTGTGGCCGCTTGCACCACTGTCAGTGTTTCACTGTTTCCTTTCATAGCATATCACCGCCTGCCGAACCGGTTTCACGAGCTGTTTCCTGCCATTATTGGGATGCCCATGTTACTCCTGAGTACGATGATGGTCCGGCGGTTGGGTTGGCTCACTGACCAGGTGCATTGTCGACGGTCTCGTGTAGAGAAGGATTCAATGTCAGAGGCCAAGATGTGCCAGCAGGGGCCACTAGCTTTGACACATGAGGAAATGGTGGATTGTTTCAAGGCGACTGGTTTTCACGCGATTCTAATGATCGCTATGATGGGATTGATCATCTTCGTGGCTCCACAGTTTTACGCATTATTCTCTGATTCGGCAATCGCGCTGCCAAAAATGACCGCAGTGACCATTGGCCTGTTTGATGTTATACAAAGGTTTGGATTGATTCTGATACCCGTGCTTTTGGCCATTGATTTTGGTATTGGGTTTTCACTCAGGCATTGTCTGAGACGTCCCGCGTTTCGGGTCTATTCATTTGTCTGCTCAATACTGCTGGTATTGATTCCTCTAATCATGTTTGGAATACTTGCTCTATCAACACAAGATGTTCTTATGGCCTCACGCCAGTTGAAACAGACGCAACAAGGTGATCCATTTATGGCACATTTGTCACAAGGCTCAATTGAACTGGTTGGAGTTTCCAGTGATTCAGGCGAGGGAAACATCTGGTGGAAACCCGATGGATCTCTATCGGAAGTGTCATTCGTCACCTCCAAGAGTGGTCTTTCAATGTCGTCCGATACCCAGATCCGTCAGTTTGTATTGAGTTTCAGAGATTTCACAGAGGATCAGCTTGCGAGGATGGCTTGGAAGTATGATCTTGTCTCCAGCGGTGGAGGTACGGGTCCTATTACATACACGGGTGACAAGGAGTTCGGGTTATTGAAAATGAGATCTGCTTCTTTGCCCGTATCGGCCAAGACCGTTACTATCAGTGTGGGCCTTGGGCTGGATGCCTGGGAAACAGTGGCTCAGTATCGAGGCGATGTTGGCAATGAGATAGAGCTGACTCATCAAGGCAATCGGTGGATGCTCCACTTCTTTCCACCTGCGAAGTCCGACGGAAACATCCAGGTCACGGTGGTTCACAATATCAAGGACTGGCAATATCGGTTTGTGGCAGTGGACACCCGTGAGGTTATCCATGAGGCCCACATGACTGGTGACACGACCAGTCAAACTAATGCACAAGCCGTGTTCAAGGACATACAAATGTCTGACATACAAAATTTTCAATTCCAGGTACGTCCCTATCACTGGGCGACATTTACTGGGGTGGCATTGCAGCCTCGCAGTGACGTCTTGCGCAATGCAGGTGAGGCTTTATTCCAGAGCCATCAGAAAAAAGCTTTGGTTGATTTTAATGATCCTTCCTTCTGGCGGACTCAGATCAAACGTCATCTGGAGGGTGTGCGTACGCTGGACTGTGAGTTGATCACGGATCGCTTGGTGTACGAGGCAGATGCCAATACACCTGAATCTCGGGTTCGACAACAGTACAGTCTGAAATGGGATCGGGATCATCGATGGATTGATTGCGCTGTCACCGACGTGGAACGCAATCTTCTGAAGAATCGTATCATTCAAGGGGATCAATTTGGCTGGTCTCTCAGGGCCAATACCTGGACCAAGGTGAAGGCCGGTTCAGGTGGATTTTTAATGTCTCAGTTCAGCAATTTTGGGGAGATGCGGAGTCAGCCCTATCAGCATGCCTTCAGTGTGGCCAAGGGCATTCTATGCAGTGACACAATCCAGAGGACCCAGGTTCAGGGCGTGATTGATTGGAACCAGATTGAGATGGTCCATAGTGTGGATGATCAGAAACGCCATGTGCTCAAGCACTCCATGCCCATGCCAGGACCGGAGGGTCAGATGCTGACGGCTGACATGGTGTTGATCGGCACTTGGGAACAGGGGGCGTTCAAGCTACTGGAACTCAGAGGGCAATGCCTGGCACTTGATATGGATCTTCTCGCTGAAGCCTATTCTGAACACGTTTTTGTGGATGGTCTGTGGGTGCCGCAGCGGGCTGAGATGTCTGAGTGGACTGACCCTCAAGCAGGGGCACCGCCGAGGCTTCAGGAGAAGACCACCGTGACTGTGCAGAGGATCTCTGTCAATCAGCCCATGACTGCGGCCATCTTCGATGGCTTTGAGCCACCTGTTGGGGTGCGGGTCGATAACCAACTGACGGGAAAGAATTATCGTGTGTGGCCGGATCTGGATCAGATCAAGGCATCCGGGGGAAAGGTGTGGGTGTCAGTGAAGGGCCGTGTGTATCTGGATGGCAAGCCTTCAGTGGGTGCAATTGTCACTACCGCCGTGTTTGATGATCCCAATGAAGCGATTGGCCACACGGTGAGTGCAACAAGTGATGAGAAGGGTGAATTTGAATTGAAGAGTCTGATGCCTGGACTTGAATACATGGTTCAAGCCCAAGATCAAGCCGGGCATACAGTGAGTCAGCCTGCGCAGCTCTCTGAACTGGGCGAAGACTACACGGGTCTGAAGCTCGACATGACCAGTGGTCTGACTGCGACCGGGACAGTCACTGATCCCAATGGTCTGCCCCTTGCCCAGGCTCGGGTTCAATTCAGTGGCAAGTCCATGGTAGAGACGGATGATCAGGGCCGTTATGCCGTAAATGGTCTATATGCGGATCAGCGATATGAGGTGAAGGCCGTGGCAAGAGGTTTTGCCCCTCTGGATCCTGGTAGTGAGAGCAGTGTGGCAAATTATGAGATCGTTCTGGGTGATGAGGGCGAACCCGAGCCATTTAACATCGTACTGCAAAAGGAATGGATTCTATCAGGACGTGTGGTGGATCAGGATAGTCAGCCGGTCTCGGGTGTTCGCGTGATGGTATGGAGCAGCCCGTTCGGGACGGGAGACCTGTGGCAATGGTATGACACACGTACGGATCAAGAGGGTAAGTTCTCTGTGGGGAATTTGGGGGATCGGATCTATACCTTCTTTGTGGGCCAGTATGGCAATGTGTGTCACAGTCCCCTGGAGTCGCCCATCCTGTTCAGGGTGACAGGGGATTCGTTCATGCCGAATCCGTTGCCGGGACGCGGCCTAGTACCCCCGGAGATAGTGACTGGTGTCGAGACCTTTGAGCTACCTTATCGCCAGTTTTTCCGACTACGGGAGTACAGTGAGGCGTCTCGCCAGAACAAGGGGGGCAAGCTTCTCAGTCAGTGGATCGAACAACTCTACACGGCTGATCATGCCGGGCGGTGCGAGGTCTTGGCCCGATTGGGTAGCGTACCGGCTTATCATGCCCTGGACACATTCGAGTTAATATTAAGCGGTCGAAAGATCCAGGATGCACGAGGATCGGGAACTTTCACAACCTTTGGCAGTAATATGGCCAGTGCCACAGAGCCTGGTCCCTGTCCTGAGGACCTGGTGAATTGCCAGGACAAGGGTATTGTTTGTCTGGCCATGAGGGCCGTGGCTCGCACGGGGTTTGTCGGAGAACATGCAGGCCTGTTGATTGACAAGCTTGATGATCCGAACGCGCTGGTACGTGACACTGCCCTGGTGGCCCTGGCAGAATTAACCGGTGTGTATGTGGGCGATGAAAAGACCCAGTGGCAAGATTGGTTGAAACAGTATCAAGACGCTCGCTCCAGTTTGGATACGAGGGGCAATTTCCCTCTGATCGAAAGTCTGTGCCAATTATGTCGGCAGGATGAATGGTCCAAGCAGGGCATTGAATGCATGATGGCTGCGTGGCAAGGGGCCAGTGAGGGAGCATCTCGCTTTCGCAAACAACTGGAAGGTGATGAAGGCAAAGCCATCTGGGCGTTCTTCGCCAGTGTGGACCTCAATGGAGATGATCCGATTAGGCGAGGTCATCCGTTTGGGTATTGGCCTTCAGACATTTTTAGATCGCAAGGTCATCAAAATTATGATTTAAAATTCCGCGTTGCACGGTCTTGTACCCTGGGTAGTCAGGTCTTTGAGCCGAATGTCTGGTATTGCCTCCCCGCACTGTTCCGTGACGGTTTTCAGGGTCAGTGGGAGATTGTGGATTTGAGATTGGATGATATTGAAAGAGATGCGAGTTCAAAGTGATGAGTTTTTCAAGAGAGCCGAGTTTTCTTGAATTGAGACAGGTAAACAAAGAAAAAGGCCCATGCTGCGGGAACAGCACGGGCCTTTTGTGGGGACTGTTTGGGACTATTCAACCAGAGAAAATTCAATGGCATCGATCTTCAATTCAGCGCCTCGGTAGGCGATCTCGATGTTGTGCGTGCCTGCACTCAAGGTAAACTGAACCGGAGGTTCACCGCCTTGGTTTTCACTCTTGACGGCCTGCGACCAGTGCCAGGTTTCACCCAAAGGAATGTCATTGAAGTGAATCCATCCGCTGGCATCCACGGCTGAGTCAATGGCGGCATCGGGAATTCGAACCCAGCAGGAGTCATCGCCGCCCACGAAGGCCACGCGGAAACGTGCGGTATACACGCCGCCGGCCACGGTGAACGGCACGGTCAATGTTCCGGCCGGATAGGTCGGGGCTGTGCCTTCATCGGCGGTGCCCACAGGACAACTGACATAGCCCGTGCCTGAGGCACCGGGCGTTTCGCTGTCCGGGAAGACCTGCATGGGTGCTGTGACCGATCCGGACTCGGCTTCGACCCACACAACCTCGGCAGGCAGCGGCGGGGCTGTGACATAGAGGCGGATATCATCCACGAGGATCATACCCGAGGCATTGCCGTCCACTCCGAGGCTCAGGGTCTGGATGTTCTGGAGGTTGGTGTTGATGGATACCAGATCAATATTCCACTGGGTCCAGACCGGGAGCGACAGATTCGCGGCATGGCCGCTGTAATTGACCTTGGCATTGTTGATCGTGGCATACAGTTGACCGGTCGATCCCGGGCTGCCAAAGAAGTAGATGACCAGGGTCGTGGCCCCTGCGCGGGTCCAGTCCTGAGGCAGGGCAAAGGTGCGGTCCGTGTGAGACCCGGCACTGGTAAAGTAGAACGGCATGGCCTTGCTGCCTGAGTGGACTGTATCCGTTTCCATGATGTCCCCTGCTAAGTGAGGTGACGTCGGTGACCAGATGTCGTGACCAATACCGGCTCCTGTGCCGTTGCCGTCAAATTTTACAGGGAAATACTCGTCTGCAGAGTAGCCGAAGCCATCCAGCCATGTCTGGAAGGGACGATCCGGGCTGAAGTTCGTATAGCGTTCGAAGTCATCGACCACAAAGAACTCCTGTGTGCTGAAGGTCCAGAGATCGCCTGGGTACACTGCGGGGTCCTCAGCGTCGTTGACCTCGTCCACGGTCCAGTAATAGGTCTGTGCCATTTGGAGACCGAGATCACTCATCGCAGCCTGATTGCTGTTCAGTGTCACGCCCTCGCCCAAGGCCTCAGGATCCGATCCGATAGACACGACGTGCTGGGCTGCTTCACGTCCCGGACGCCAGGTCAGGACATCCAGAGGATCGACCTCCACGGCATCCATCTCTGGTGACGGATAACGGGCCGATGTCGGGACGAAGGTGAACTGAACTTCACCCAGGCCATACTGATTTAGAATGCCGCCCCAGTTGCTCAGGATTGAGATCTTGAGGTATTTGGCAGTCAGGCCGTTGAGCTCAAAGGTGTCTGTGGGACCGGTCGGGGCCATGCCGTCGGCCCGATTGAATTGAGTGATGCTGTCGACGGCCACCCAATCCATGCCATTGAGTGACGATTCAACCAGCACGTCCTTGGCACCCCAGCCCACAGATGCTTCGCCTGTCCCGTTGTAGTTCCAGACCTTCATGGTGTCCAGTTGGTACAGACTGTCAAACTCATAGGTGAGAGAGGGTTCAGGGACGATCCCTTCAATGATGATCTTGCTGAGCCACATGTCTGTTGACTGCGTGCTGTGAAGGTCCCCGGTCAGGCCGGAACCGTCCGCTGTCTTGTCCCCTGGCATGGCCTCCACGTTGCTGGAGGACGCCGTGGCTTGTATCGCGTCGGAACCCAGCACATAAGACTTGGGTTCCACAGTAAAACTCCACACCGAGCCCTTGAAGATGGTGTTGTCCGGCGCACTGTTGACTTCATCCACGCGCCAGTAGTAGGTGGCCCCCAGGTCGAGACGGCCAGGCACCAAGGAGGTGGCCTCCTGGCCCTGGCTGATCAGGGCGCCCATTTGAGCGGTCCGTGAAGCATCATTGACATCATTGAAGATTGTGCTGAGGTAGACATCGTGACTGCCGGCATAACCACCCGGTGTCCAACTCAGGGTCGTGTCACGGTACACATCGGTGAGCGCATTGTCCGGGTTGGGCTTGGACGCCGCTTTGGGCGTTCCTCCCACAAAGCCTTCGAGGAAGGTCCCTGCATTGGCATTGTTCCATCTGACGGAGGAGCGAAGAATGACGGAACTGCCGTCCCGCGGTGCAAACATCAGTGTGATGATCCCGTCCGTGTCTTCACTCATGAAGTCGGACAGTGCCTGACTCGGGTCGCTGACGGCTCGGGTATCGCCGCTGGGCAGGCCCTCAAAGGCGAACAGTTCGACCGCCTCGGACGTGTCCACCTCCACAGGACTTCCCACGGCAGGGGTAGGATTGTTCATCACACCGGGGGCGGTATTCCAGGTCAGCGGGGCATCCCCTAGATCATCAAAATCTTCCAGGATGCCATACACGTACATCACACCCCCGGAGTTGCTGATCACGCTTTGCGTGACATCC
>JAIPFM010000044.1 GCA_021736645.1 Phycisphaerae bacterium
GACTCAGTTGAGCCAGGGAATTCGAACCTCGTCCAGAAGCTCGAAGTCTTTATGCCATTTAAGGCTCCATAGATTCGTAAGAATGACTTTGCGTGCCGAACCATCCATAAAAACGAGATTGACGCCCCGGCCATGCCGATCGATGCAGACCCTGGCCATATCGTAATTCCATCCGCCAAAGCTGATGGGATCCTGTTCTTCCCACCAGTCGCGTGAGGGTGTGGGCACACCTCCGTTGGCCCAGGACTGGTCTTTGACGCTGATCGGGTTGGTGCCGAACCAGGTACAGTCAGACACGGTGGGCACCAGGGCAGGATGTCTGGCAGCCAGCGTGGTCTTCCACTGCCGCTGGGGCTGACTCCTCCATCCCTGGGTGGACGGCGGTTCCACGGAATTGATCCAGAGGTTGATGCCGTAACTGCCGTACACCTTGTCCAGGTCACTGGCAAACCGGTGATTCACCATGATCGGCCCCGGCCCCCACTGATTCACGGTCGTGCCAATGCCGCCTTCCGGGCCGTTCAGCTTGTTGGCCGCAGGGCATAGTCTGGCCTTGTCCATGTTCCCGTACAGGCCGGAGAGCATCAGCATCCAGTTGCCCTGATAATCGGCGTCCGTGGCCCAGACATTCTGTTCCGTCCAGAACTTGTTGCTGTTGTCCATGGTGTACATCTGAATGACCGTACCCCACTGACGCAAATGGGCCTTGCAGGCCGCTGATTGGGCCATTTTTCTGGCCTTTTGCAGGCCAGGCATCAGTATCCCCATGAGCAGGGCTATGATCGCAATGACCACCAGCAGCTCGATCAAGGTAAACCCGACCTGCAGCCTGCGGCCTGTCTGCCCTGGTTGTCGGTCCTGTTTGATATGGGCAGCCATTGTGGACCCTCGTCGGATACGACACATTCACCGTGATCCAATTCGATCACGCGTTTTTGACACTCACAGGTGCCATTTTATCATCAGGGACGGTCACAAAGCAAATGTGAATTGAGGCAATCCCGGGAAATCTCTCTGGGCAGAGACACCCTGCGTGAGTCATAAAACAGTTGACGTTGACCAGGGCCTTGCGTTACGGTGATAGACTGTGTGGCATATGGGGGGCCCGAAACCCTCCATTAAGTCCTTGAATCCATTAAGTAGCCACAGAATAGTCATAACCTGCTGACCCGGGCCGCATCATTGGCCTTGCCCAGCAAAGGAATTTGTCTTGGCCTATGCGTCCGTCCCACATTGTACTATTCGATGGTGTGTGTGTTTTATGTGAAGCGTCGGTTCGGTTCATTATCAAACATGATAAAGCCGGCTTATTCAAGTTTGCAGCGGCCCAGTCAGAGGCCGGAAAGCAGATCCAGTCCGAGTTGGGCACAGATGCCATGGCATACCAGACCATGATTCTGATCCGGCATGGCAAGGCGTATTATAAAAGTGATGCAGCCCTGGAAATTGCCGGGTCACTCAGCAGTCCATGGAAGGCCCTGGCCTGGTTCAAGATACTCCCAAGATGGCTGCGTGATTCCATATACAGCGGCATTGCCAGGAGACGATATCGCTGGTTCGGCAGAAAATCAGCCTGTATGATACCGAGTGATTCTCTTAGAGACCGGTTTTTGTAACATCCAAATTCATTTTTTCAGGAAATAACTACTATGAGACATAGCCTGCTATGCATGATACTTCTATTGAACCTCCTTCAGTGCGTGCGTGCCGATGACTGGCCACAATGGCGAGGGCCTCACAGAGACGGCACGTGGCGGGAACAGGGGCTGATCGAGACCTTTGCCAATGCGCAGCCCCCTGCCAAGTGGCGTGTCCCCGTTGGAACCGGGTACAACGGACCGACCGTGGCCAAAGGACGTGTGTATGTGATGGATCGACTCACAGATCCCAGTGAAACAGAACGCATCCTCTGTCTGGATGCGCAGACCGGCCAAACCCTGTGGGACCACGCCTATGCGTGCCCATACAGAAATATTCAGTACAAGGCCGGGCCGCGTGCCAGTGTCACGATAGACGAGGACCGGGCATTTTCTGTGGGCGCCATGGCCAACATGATTTGCCTGAACGCCATAAGCGGCGACCTGATCTGGGAAAGGGATTTAAAACTGGACTATCAACCCAAAGTGCCAATCTGGGGCTTTTCAGCGTCTCCCTTGATCTACCGCTCCCTGGTCATCGTGCAGGTGGGAGGACGCGACAATGCCTGCCTGGTGGCCCTTGACAAGGCCACAGGCAAAGAAGTCTGGCGTCAACTGGACAGCCTGGCGTCATACTCTTCACCCATCATCATGACTCAGGCGAATCAAGATGTCTTGGTGTGCTGGACAGGTGAGTTTCTTGTGGGTCTCAACCCGAACACGGGTGACATCCACTGGCAGCTATCATTACCCCCCGACAAGATGGTCATTAACATTGCAGCCCCGGTTCTGGACGGAAACAACCTCTTTCTCAGCGGATTCTATGACGGCTCGACCCTGGTCAAGATCAATCCGGACCAGCTCTCCGCCCACATCAAGTGGAAGCGTATCGGCCAGAGCGAAGTCAACACCGATGCCCTGCATTGCTGCATTTCAACACCCATTATTGAGGGTGACACCATCTACGGTGTGGACAGCTACGGCCAATTGCGGTGCCTGTCCGTGAAAAACGGCGATCGAATCTGGGAGAGCCAGGAGGCCGTACCCAAGGCCCGCTGGGCCAATATCCACATGGTGCGTCAGGCAGACCGGTTCTGGTTCTTTACAGAACGCGGGGACCTGATCATCTGCCGATTGACACCGCAAGGATATGAAGAGATCAGCCGCGCCAGGATCATCGAGCCCACCACAGCCCAACTGGACCAGCGAGGCGGCGTGTGCTGGTCGCACCCTGCGTTCGCCAATCGATGCGTGTTTGCACGCAACGACAGAGAGCTGGTGTGTATTGATCTGTCAAAACCGTAGGCACTATAACAAAACCCTGCTGGCTTCGGCTGGCTGCAGCGTCCACCTGCGGCGTGGGCCTGCATCTGAACGCTTCGCTTAGCCTCGAGCCGACGCGACGGTTTTGTTAGAGTGCCTTAGACCATAAATTGGCTTGAATCTCGTCCGGCCGGGGCTATAGTAGATAGAATATTGTAAAAACCCTCATTGAGAGAGTATTCTATGGACAATGAAAACAAGATCAACCGTTCGGCCCTGCTCGTGATGGCCTTTGAAGTGGAGGGGTTGTGTATAGGCCTGCGTCAGACCGTGCCCAATGGCCTGGCCCCTGCAGCCACCACGTTGTCGATCGTGAACAAGTTGCTGGCCACATTCTCGGAGAAATCCAACGGAGGCGTGCTGGACAATCTGCCTGCCCTGACTGAACATACCTCGGCTGTGGACTGTCTGATCGTGGCTGAGATCCTGCGGTCCACGCTCATGGCCTTTCTGACACCGGATGAACTGGACGAACGCGACCGGACCTTTGGGTTTGCCTCTCCACGCAAGGATTCTGACCAATGAAAAAGCTCAAGGAATTCTTTAAATCAGCCCTGATCGGTGGTTTGCTGGTGGTGCTGCCCCTGGGCATCATGATCGGCATAGTGGCCTGGATCTTCGGTCTTGTCCGCAAGGCTATTTTTCCCTTGACCAGGATGATTATGGAAAAATCCACCATGCAGGCCATTGTGGCCGACATCCTGGTCATCAGCGTAATAATCACGGTATGCTTCATCGTGGGCGTGCTGGTGCGCACGCGTCTGGGCACCTGGATCTATCATACCCTGGAAAACAGCTTTCTGAAAAAGACGCCTGGCTACACGCTGATCAAAGAGACGGTATTCCAGTTTCTGGGCAACAAAAAATCCCCATTTTCATCGGTGGCACTGGTCAAGCTCTATGGCAATGACACGCTGGCATCTGCCTTTATCACGGATACCCACGATAACGGAATGTGCACGGTGTTTGTGCCCACAGGCCCGAATCCCACGTCCGGCAATATTTTCCACCTGGATTCTCAATACGTGTTCCCTGTGGATATCCCTGTGGAAGATGCCATGCGCAGCATCATCAGTTGCGGTGCAGGTTCATCAGAACTGATCAGCAGAATGGGGAAAAGTCTGAAGGTTGAAGGCTGAAGGCACTCTGGCCCTGGCACCTGAACCCTGGCACCTGAACCCTGGCTCCTATCCATACGTATGGAGGGTTTTAGCCCATAGACTATAAGGAGCAAAATTATGGCTTTTACCTTACAAATCGGTGATTCAGCCCCTGATTTCAAGTTGCCAGCCACAGATGGCAAGACATACCAATTGTCCGACTTTTCCCAGCACCCGGTGTTGGTCGTATTTTTTACGTGTAATCACTGCCCCTATGTGATCGGCTCAGATGAAGTCACTCAAGCCACTGCCAACAAGTTCGCGGATCAGGGTGTGGCCTTTGTGGGCATCAATTCTAACAGTAAAAATACGTATATAGAAGACGATTTCAGCCACATGGTCACACGCATGTACCAATACCAATTCCCCTGGACCTACCTGCACGACGAATCTCAGGCCGTGGCCAAGGCCTACGGTGCATTGCGAACACCCCACTTTTACGTGTTCGACAGGGACCGCAGACTCATCTACACGGGCCGGGGCATAGATACGCCTCGAGATGCCTCCAAGATGACAGTCAACGACCTGGACAGGACACTCTCCGAACACCTGGCAGGAAAACCCATTTCCATTCCTGTGACCAACCCCATTGGCTGCAATGTCAAGTGGGACGGCAAAGACCCGCACTGGATGCCTGTGGAGGCGTGTGATCTGGTGTAGGTCAATACAGGACTTTTTGCAGAAAGCCCTGCGGTGTTCAGTTTTCAGTAGGCAGTTTACAGATAAAATCAGTTTTGCCTGTGTACTGTCATCTGAAAACTGAACACTGAAAACTTCAATTATTGATTGGGGTCTTCGACAATGACTTCATCCACGGCAATCGGTTCAAAGGCCAGGTAAGGGTCTTCTTCCAGGCTCAGTCCGCCGCCCTGGAGTACCAGGTTGAATTCATTGAACAGGTTCATGCCGATGATACCGTCCAGTGTCCCGCCTTCTGGTGACGATATATCCAGGAGTACCACAGGCACATTCTTGAAGCTGACCCAATTGCCGAGCGCAGGAATCTCAATGGACTCAACATAAAAACCCGGGTGCATGACCACGTCACCTGTGACGCCCTCGATCTCCACTTCAAAGTCTGCATCGGCGGGACTCAGTTTCAGGCGGGCAGCGATGCGTGTGCCAATGACTGTCACCTGAGCCCCTGTATCCAGCATGAAACGGTTTTTGTCCATGGCAGTTTTGCCATTGCTGTACAGATCCACGCTGTGCACAAAGAACAGGCTCTGAGAGGCATTGCCAATGATCACGGACGGACTGGCGGGCGGGAAATCAGAGGTGACTCCCCCTCCAATACCGCCGAGGATGTCATCCCAGCCGCCGCCCAGACCACCAAGGCCGCCCAGATCCAGCGTGGGAATATACTGCACACTCACGGCCCCGAGGGGACGCAGTTCCAGGGGAATCTTGTTGGCCAGTTCCGGAATGCGTTCGTCATCATGCTCGTAGATGCGGATATCAGGTGCGGTATAGACTTCACCCTCCCGTTCCACGGTCAGGGGACGATCGTTGTAGATCACAGCCGTGTAATACACGCTCATGGGCGACCCAATGGCGGTTGGCAGGTCTTTATGATTACCGGGATTCTGCCCCACCATAATGGCTACATTGCTCTGCCCCTTCATGCCGGAACGATCCAGCCGCAGGGTCCCGGTATCAATGGCATACAGACCGTCAATGAACATGCCCAAGGGATATGTAATAGAGGCAGCCACCGAACCGGTCACACCGCTGATGATGCTCTCATTACTCGTAATCATGCCGCTGGAGTAAATACCGCATTGACGGGCTGCTTCATAGCCCATGACATGCGCGCTGGCCCCTGTGTCATACAGGCCGATGACGTAGTCTTCATCCGGATTTACACCCAAGGGATAATTGCCCGCCACACCACTCTGGGGCACGGCTTCAAACTCCAATTCCCCGGAGTTCTTTTTTGTCACGGACACGGCAATCCACGGGACAAACCCATCTACGGGCGGAGAATTCACCTCGATGTCATAGGCAAACACTGCAGAAGCAGACTGAACGCCCGCACCCAGTGTGGCTGCAGACAGGGCATCAACAGCACGAGCGCTGCGTGCCTTGGCCCTGGACTGGGTCTTGGCACGGACACGGGCCCTGCCCTGGGGAATGTCCTGGCCCGCAGGATGATGCACCGCCTTGATGCGACTGCCCGCCCCTGCACGCCAGTCCACGGCCTCACGCTTCCATTGTTCGCGATCAGCCAAGACAGCGCCAGAAACCACGCTTAATGTAAAAATCAGCACAATACCTGTTCTATGCAGTTTTGTCATCATGATGCCGTTCATAGGTCACCCCTTTCTAACAAGGTAGTACCATTATACCATAGTTGTATAACAGCCTAATCGCAAAAATAACCTACTGGGCTTTGTCGGAAAACTCGATCGTCGGCCCGAGAGCGAGCGGTTTTTCGTCTGGCAAGGACGGCGAAGCAGGTCCCCTGGGGATCGATGCAGCCGGACGCCGACCAAACGAAAAACAAGCCGCTCGAAGCCAGATCGAGCTCTCCGACACAGCCTGCCTCCGCAATAGCGGTGCATAAATGGTGATCATGCTTGACATCCCCCGTGATTACGGTAGGATACTGCCTTACGTCCCCGTAGCTCAATTGGATAGAGTGTTGGCCTCCGAAGCCAAAGGTTAGAGGTTCAAATCCTCTCGGGGATATTTTTTCATCCACGAGAGGGTTTGAGCCTCTGTGGCTGCAAGGCAGACACGCCAATGAGGTTGAACAAAAGCGAAGCGTTGCCCGCGAAGACACGGCGTCAGCCGTAAGCGGTATCCTCTGCAACGAACAGGTTTCTCGGACCCACATTGTTGTCATCTTGCCCTTAAAGCCCTTTACAGGTGGCATCAAGGCATTACGGCTCGCATTACTTAAGCCTTTGTTTTACAGGTGTTAAGGTTTTTTCCTGAAACCAGAGCAGAAATACCACTGAAAACCCGAAAGATCGCCCCCTGCATTAGCTAAAGATCACCCTTGATCTAAACGATATTGTGATCAGTTTACTGTGATCTATTCTTTCAATAGGTCTGTCAGTATTTTTTGGTTTGGGATTGAAATAACAGGCAGAGGAAGAGAAATGTCCATTGAAAAAACAGACAGGGTATACCCCTCATTTTCCTTTAATAAAGTGACGCCACGAAAAGTTGCAGGGGATCAATCCAGTTTCGGGATTGTACAAGATGCTGATGAGGATGGATTCAAGTCTAAGGATGAACAGAAGATTAAGAACACATTCAATGATCAAGCAGTGAAAGGTGCTGACCTGGACGGCGATGGTGTTGTCTCCATGAAAGAAGCACTTCTCACCACCTTGAATTCCTTTGACAGCGAAGAAGTCGCGGACAAAGAGGCCATCAATACCAAGTCCTCAGAGATATACGCCAAATACAGGGCAGAGTTATTGAAAAACCAGACCCTTTCTCAGACAAATACCGAAGAATAACCGTAGAATTGAGAGCCTTCAGGCCGCGCACATGAACTTTCAGTCGCACCTAGAACCCTCATCCGGCGGTTCGGATCCGAGAGGACAGATCAAGCCCCCCTCAAGGCTGACCCCCTCGACCACCTCGAACAGACCACTGATCATGCCCGGATAGATGGGCCTTGAACAACTCGTGTGAATCTTCGTGTTTAGTGTGCCATTGATAAAAATCGATATCTCCGTACCCAGCGTGCCCTTGTCGTCAAGACCGAAGAATTGAAACAGGTCGTCTGCTTCAAGTACGCCCTCGAACACGACTACACCTTCGCTGACATCTCCCCCCCTCTTCGATTCATGGCCCTTCTTCTTTTTCTTTCCCTTGTAGGATTTCTTGCCTTTCTTTGCTTTATCGCCTTTCTGTTCGACTGTGACTGTGGCGGCCGCTGTGCCAGTATATCTGAGAATCAGTTCACTGACCTTACCCCTGCACTCTCCGCAGGGATTAGAAATCGTGACCAGTTTGATTGTCGCGGTCTCGGCATGGTAGATGATATTCGTGCTCCAGACCGTGCCATCAGACCAGGTCCCGCTCAGTATGCCCGTTCCAAAGACCTCGTCGCCCAGAATACTCAGACCGTCAGTGACTGCCCAATCGTATGCATAAAATGTGACCTCACTGGACCCTCCAGCATCAAGATCGGCAATGACCCCACCGGTCAGTTCTATGTCGCTCTGGTCCCAGGCCCCCAGATAGTCTGTCACCGCCCCCCCGGAGATGGTTACGGAACTGGCACCTGCGGCGTAAAGGCTCGCCACCGAACCACTGGACAGAGAGACATGGGTCCTCCCGTAGACAGAAACATCCCCGGCACTCCCGCCGGTCAGCATGACATTGTTGAGACCTTCAGCGACACAGTCAGCGTAAAGCTGGGCCACACTGCCGCCTGGCTGGATATCGACAGCACTATTGCCGGACATAAACCCCTGTACATAAGGGGTCGTAACGATGAGCAGGGGATCACTGCTCGTCAGGGTAAAGTCTTCGTCCCCCGCCCCTGCTGCGCACTGAAAAACCGCCAAAATCACCATCAACATGATCAATAATCTAGTGTTCATTGACTGCCCCCAAGACATTTGACTCTATGACACAACGCTCCGAATCGCGATGGAACTCCCCAGTCACTGATCTGTTCGGAAAACCAAGTGCTTTGTCACGCCTTAAGTTTTGGGTATGCTCAGCACCCTAACATTTAGGTGTGACACAACACTTGGATAATAAAGTCAGATCCAGAAATGTCAATGTGCAAGCATTTTTTTGATGCCTCTCAATACTCTCGTTTCCCTGCCCCAGTCCACAGAAACGCCATCTGGGCAACGACTAGGCTCAGATCGCACCAATTTTCCCTTATTTTTCACGCAGAGAAAAAATCTTGCTTGCATAATTTGAATATTTGTTCACAATATGAACTACTATTCATTTATTGAATTTATATTCAATTAAAACTCAGGACAGAAATCAATGCAGGAATCGCTCACACGTCGTGAAAAAGAACGGGCGCTCCATAGGCAACATATTATGGAGGTGGCCCTGGGGCTCTTTTCAGAGCATGGGTATCATGAAGTCTCCATGCAGCAGATCGCTGCTGCCTCCGAGTTTTCAGTGGGGACACTGTACAATTACTTTGAAAACAAAGATGCCCTGTTTGATGTGATCCTGGACACCTCCTGTGAACAGGTCCTGAGCATCCTCATCCCTGTCCTGGAGGGGCCCGAGAATGAGCAGGAGCGTTTGACACAATACATTCGAACCCTCCCCTGTATCCTCGATCAGCACAGTGACGTGATTCGACTGTACATGGCCCTGTATGGCCAGAAAAGTGGATCGAGAAACATCCACGAACTCAAATTGCGTGAGAGCCTGCTGGCCAGTCTGACGCAGGTCATTGTGTCGGGCATTGAACATGGGGTCTTTCATCCAGTTCCCCCGTACTTCACAGCCCTCTCAATTTTTGTGACCCTGGAGGCTGTGACATTTGATCTGGTCAATGGTGTATGCGATGACACGCCCCAGGCTGCTGTCCAAAAACTTGAGCAACTGTTCCTGCACACCCTGCTCATTAAGTAAAGCTGAAACCCATGTCTAAAACAACCACCTGTATCCTGTTATTCACAGCGAGTCTCTTGTGTGTCTGCGGCTGCCGTCGCGTCAAAGACCCCCATAACCTGCGCGCGGACTATGCCACGGCCTACCCGGACCAACTGGCCCAGACCACGGACTCGATCCTGTCCGAGTACACGGCCCCGTTCACCCTGACCCAGTGCATTGATCTCGCACTCAAAAACGGCCTGGAGGCGCGCCATGCCGAGCTGCAGGAGCGATTGGCCAGACTCAACAAGCGCATATCGTTTTCCAACTTTCTGCCTGCTGTGACCCTGGACTATCAACAGGTCGGCTTCGATCCCTTGCCGAGCATCAAATTCAATGGCACAGGCATTGCCATGCACGACAAACAGGTGCGCGAGGTCAGCTGGAACATCCAGATGTCTCTGTTCAACCCTGCCACGTGGTTCCTGTACCATATGAACAGTCTGGGCTATGACATGGCCAAACTGTCCACACAATACACGCGTCAGGCCATGACCTTTCAGGTGACCAGTATTTATTACCAGTGCCTGTGCATGGAACGCATGCGGGTCACACTCAAGACCCAGTTGGACACGGCACGTCAACATGAGAGGGAAATGACCGAGTTCCACAAAGAGGGCATGATCCCGACGTGGCAGGCAGAATCCGCCCATGTCACAGTCCTCATGAAACAGGTGGAGGCCAGACGCATGACACGGGCCCTCACAGAGACCTACGGAGACCTGCTCGTGATGATGGGCCTGTCCCCCCGGGCCAGGATCTCTCTACAGGGTGACATGCCGCTGGAGACACCGGATGGCGACCTCTCGGATCTGCTCACAGAGGCCCTGATACACCACCCCAGTCTGGCCATGGCCCACGCGCAGGTGGCCTTTGAAAAGGAAAAAATAAAACTGGCGATCAACAGCTTTCTGCCCCAATTTATGGGCTTTGCCAGGCGCCTGGACACCACGGATTCGCATCAAGTGTACAGCAATTACTGGACAGCCGGTCTGGTAGGAACCCTGACCGTGTTCAACGGATTTGCCAATGTCAACCAGTACAAGGCTGCCAAGGTTCAGCAGCAAGATGCCTTTATCCAGCGAGAACAGGCGGCCCTGGCCCTGATGCTGCAGGTCATGCGGGCCCATGATCAGATACAGACCGCGCAGGAACAGATCGAGGTGGTGACCAGCATGGAGGCTGCCACGCAACTCCACTGGCAGCAGGTCAAGGACCAATACGACCAGGGTCTGGTATCGGCCAGTGATCTGCTGGACATGAGTGCCAAGCTCGATCAGGCCCGGATGCAGATCCTTCAATCTCAGTGTCAACACCAAATTACCATTGCCCTGCTGAAGCATGTGTTAGGGCAGGACACGCCCGAGGAGTCACACCATGAATCAGACTAGTGCCCCATCACGGCCAACACCCCGTTCAAAAGCCAAGTGGATCGCAGTCAGCCTCTCTGTCCCGGCATTGTGCGCTGCAGGCTGGTGGTTCCAACACGCCCATGCCCCGGTTCAAGCACAAACGCCTGACGCCGCGTCGACTGAAGCGCCGGCCATCTCCGTGCGCGTGACCTCTCCGCAGGTGCGAACCTTTGAGGACCGAGTGGTGACCCAGGGTAATGTCCAGGCCAAGATCTCGGCCAGGGTGTCGCCGAAACTGCCCGGCGTGATCGAAGCGTTCTTTGTCGATGAAGGCGATGTGGTGAAGGCCGGCGAAACCCCACTCTTTGCCACGGACGCTGTCAAGGTTCAACAGGGCGTGGTCATTCAGGAACATGCCCTGGCTGTTTCGCGGTGCGCCCTGGATCAGGCCGGGGCCAACGAGGCCAAGGTTCAGGCCGATCTGGACAAGGCGACACTTGATTTTAAACGGTTTCAACGATTGCTGGCCAGTGGATCGACCACACAGGATGCCTTCGAGCAGCAGCAGTCACGATTCAAACAGGTCACGGCAGCGCAGGCCCTGGCCCGGTCTCAAGTGGCCCTGGCAGTTGAGCAGGTGCGTCAGGCGGAAGCCATGCTGACGATCGCCCGAAAGGATCTGGCGGACTGCACTGTGGTCGCCCCCATGACAGGCGTGATCAGCAAACGCACGGCCGAGCCCGGTGAAATGGGATCAACCGGTGACACGGTGCTCCATATCGACAATACGCAGATCCTGGAAGTCAGTGTATTCCTGCCTGCTGCAATCTACCCCAGAATCGTTGTGGGACAGACGCCCATGAGGATCTCAGTCTCGGGCATCCCCGTTGACGCCCAACGGGTCACGTACAAAAGCCCCACCATTGACAGCACTCTGCGTACCTTTGAGATCAAAACCCTGCTCCAGGATCCCCCACCCGGGATGGCCCCGGGTGCCATGGCCCAGGTGACTGTCATTCTGGCTCAGCAGGAGAATCCGGGTGTGCCTGCAGAAGCCCTCCAGTTGCGCAGCAACCAGACCGTGCTCTTTACAGTGAACGGTCATGTCGCCGCAGAGCGGATCGTGACCACCGGTCTGGAATCGGACGGATGGATCGAGATCACCTCGGGCAATGTCACACCTCAAGACCTGGTGATTACCATGGGACAGTATCAAGTGGAGAACAACACGCCTGTCGCCATCCAGAAGGAGACACGTTAATGTTCTTATCAGACGCCTCAGTGAAACGCCCCATTGCCATGAGCTGTCTGCTCATTGGTCTGACCCTGCTCGGGCTCAGAGCCTGGCAGAATATGGGCCTGGAATTGATGCCCAAGATGGACGCGCCCTTTATAACGATCACCACAATCTATCCCGGGGCCAGTCCGGAACAGATCGAAACGGATGTGGCCAAGCGTATCGAGGACAAGGTCGTGACTATTGACGGCCTCAAACACGTCAACTCGGCCTGTATGGAGAATGTGTGTCTGACCTTTCTTGAGTTTGAGATGGATGTGGACGTGGACATTGCAGCCACCGATGTGCGTGAAAAGCTGGATCTGATCAAGGCCGATCTGCCGGAGGATGTGGAGGATCCCAAGATCCTCAAGTTTGACATCAATGCCACCCCCGTGGTGCACATGGCCCTGACCGGTGAGGTGTCTGTGGATGAGTTGTATGACTATGCCAACAACACCCTGCGCGACCGGCTCACCGTGATTTCCGGGGTGGCCGATGTGGAGCTGATCGGCGGCGCCCAGCGTGAAGTGCACGTGCTCCTGGACCGGGACAAACTGGCCGCCAAGGGCCTGGCCAGCACAGAGGTGGTGACTGCCCTTCAGCAGAATGTGCGCAACATCCCCTCGGGCCGGGTCCAGGATGCCGGGCGCGAGTACACCGTGAAGTTCGATGCAGAATACCGCAGCGAGGCTGCGCTGGGCACCCTGGAGATTGCCAACCAGAATGGCCAGCGCTGCACGATCAACGATGTGGGACGCGTGGTCATGACCACCGAAGAACTCCGGCAAAAGGCCCGCATCGACGGTCGGCCTGCCATCTACATCAAGATCATCAAGAAGGCCGAGGGCAATGCCGTACGCGTGGTGAATCGAGTGCGTGCGGCCATGGACCGGCTCAATCAGGAACTGCCCGGCGGCATGGACCTCGTGTGGGTCACGGATGACGGTCGCTTTATCGAGGCATCCGTGGAGAGTGCCTGGAGTAATGTGGCCCAGGGCATTCTGCTGACTGCGGCGATCCTCTTCTTCTTCCTGTATAATATCCGCTCAACCCTGGTCGTCGTGATCACCATGCCTCTCACGATTCTCATTGGTCTGTTCTTTATGCAGATGGCAGGCTTTACCCTGAACACCTCGACCCTGATTGCAGTGGGCATGTCTGTGGGTATCCTGGTGACCAACTCCATTGTGGTGCTGGAGGCCATTACCAAGCGGCTCAACCTGATCGGAGATCCCAAGGAGGCCTCGCGCCTGGGCTCCAAGGAGGTGGTGGTGGCTGTACTGGCCAGTGCAGGCACCAATATTGTGGTGCTGTTTCCCATTGCCGTGATGGGCAGCAAGATCGGCATGTTCCTGAGACCCCTGGCCTGGAGCATGTTGATCATGACGGCCGTGTCCCTGTTCATCTCCTTTTCCCTGACCCCCCTGCTGTGTTCGGTCATGCTCAAGCCTGTCCACGGGCAGCGCAAGGGCCTGTTGGCACGCATGGAAGCAGGTTTCAATCGCAGCCTGGATGGGGTGATCGGCGGGTACCGCAGCATGCTGTCCTTTCATGAACGTCATCGCTGGTCTGCGGTGGGTGTTCTCGTGCTGACGGCGCTGCTGTTGTTCCATGCCATGGGCCGGGATGTGGGCTTTGACATGTTTTCCGATCCGGACAAGGGGCAGATCTACATCAAACTGGAATACCCCACAGACTATGACATGGCCCGCACTGTGGCCCGCGTGACCGAGGTGGAGACGCGCGTCAAGGGTGTGTCGGAATTGAAGCATGTGCTCAGTTCCATCGGCAAGGTCCAGGGCACCGTGGGACAATCCACGCAGGGCATTTATCTGGCCCAGATCCTGCTGACCTTCTCGGATCGCGATCAGCGCAGCCTCACCATTGATGAGCTTCAGGATGAAGTGCGGTCGCGTCTGCAGGGATACCCCGAGTGCGTGCTCACAGTCACCATGCCAAGTATGATTGGGGGACAGAATCAGGATATTGAACTGGAAATCACGGGCTCCGAACTCAGTGTCCTGGACCGTCTGGCCCTGGAGACTCAGGCCGGTGCAAACACCCTGGCCGGCCTGCAGGACACAGACACCACGGTGCGTCAAGGCAAACCGGAATTGGCCATTGTCCCGGACCGGGCCATGCTGGCGGATCTCAACATCCCGGCCGTGGGCCTGGGTCTGACCCTGCGCGCCAATTTGGAGGGCATGGATGCAGGGACCTTCAAGCGCGGCGATCGAAACTATGACATTGTGGTGGAATTCGAAGATCGGTTAGGCAAGGATCAAGTGGGACAATTTCTCTTTCCGGGTGCGTCCGGACGTCCCATGGTGCTGACCAACCTCAGCCGGATCGAACAGCGTATTGCACCGATCCAGATCACACGCGTGGACAAGCAGCGTGTGTCCAAACTCTTTGCCAACCTGGCCCCGGGCATGGCCCTGGGGACGGCCGTGGATGCACTGACCGACCAGATGACAACCCAGGGACAGTTCCCGCCAGGCTATGGTTTCAGATTCGCGGGCATGTACGAGATGATGGGCGAGATGCAGGCCGAGTTCGGCAATGCCATGATCACGGCCATTGTCCTGGTGATTCTGACACTGGCCGCGATTCTGGAATCCTTTAAGCAGCCCTGGCTGATCCTCGTGACTCTGCCTTTGGCCCTGATCGGTGTGATGTGGTCCCTGGCCCTGACCGGGCAGACCCTGTCCATGTTCGTGCTGCTCGGGATTGTGATGATGATGGGCATTGTGGTGAACAACGCCATCCTGATCATGGACCAGTTCAATGTGCACGTGGCCCAAGGCACGCCGCGTCACAAGGCCATGATCACGGCGTCCTGTGAGCGATTCCGACCGATCGTGATGATTACCCTGGCCGCCGTGCTGGGCATGCTTCCCCTGGCCATGGGACGCGGTATTGGTGCGGAGATGCGAAACGGCGTGGGCATTGCCTCTGTGGGCGGCATCCTGGTGTCGGGCATCCTGACCCTGTTTGTCGTGCCGATCCTGTATGATCTGTGCACGCGAAAATCCAGGGTGAAAGAGGCCCTGCCCGTTGGAACCTAGAACCTAGAACCTAGAACCTGAAACCTGAAACCTGAAAAAACCTATTCTGCGTTGCCGCACAACACGTCGGCGGTGAGGTTATTGACTCCGTCCTGAAGCTCTTTGAAGAAGCGCCCTGCAGCGGCCCCGTCAATGACCCGGTGATCAAAGGAAAAACTGAGATACAGCACGTCGCGAAAGACCACGCCCTTGTCATCATCCGGCACCGGCTGTTTGGTGATGGCACCCATGCCCAGAATTGCGACCTGAGGCTGGTTGATAATGGGGGTCCCGAAGAGGCTGCCGAAGGTGCCGAAGTTGGAGATGGTAAAGGTGCCGTCTTCAATGTCTTCACGGACCAGATCCCGAGACCGTGCCACGCGCACCAGGCGATCCAATTCGATGGCAATATCCGGCATGGATCGAGTGTCTGCACGGTGAACCACGGGCACGACCAGGCTTTCATCCGGCAGGGCCACAGCGCAACCGATGTTCACGGCGTCGCGCTGCAGGATATAGCTGCCGTAGGTCGAGGCATTGATCATGGGAAAATCATGCAGCAGGCGGCCGGTGATGAAGATCATGATACCGGTGTAGGTCAGGTTGGCCTTGTGCTGGGCCCGGAAAGTCTCCTTCACGCTTTCACGCAGGGCCACCAGGTCCGTGACATCCAGGGCATGCACCATGGTGACATGGGCGCTGGTGTGGATGGACTGAACCACATGATCCGCGATACTGCGACGGATGGCACTCATGGGCACCACGCGTCCGTGTTGCTTGAGTGTGTCGATGTTTACATCGGCGCGCACGGACGTGCCCAGCGTCGACGGAGTCGTGCGTGTGGAAAGATACTCGAGCAGGTCCCGACGGGTCACGCGTCCGCTTCGGCCGCTGCCCTTGAGCTGCTCCAGCTCTGCCAGAGAGATGTGGTGACGCAGGGCCAGGCGCGCCACGCTGGGGGAAAGCCATTCACGGGTCAAACCTGGCAGTTCACCGACCAGGCCCATGTCACGAGACGTCCCGGGAATCTCAGCCTGGGACGGATCATCCTGGCCGGGGACTTCTTTGGATCCGTGATTGGAGGCAATGGTGGTCTGGCTGAGTCCCACATCGTCTTCGGATTCCAGCGTGCCGATGGCAGTCCCCACATCAGTCACATCGCCCTCGGCCTTCAGGCAGGCAATCAGACGTCCCGTGGCAGGACTGACCACTTCAAAGGCGACCTTATCGCTTTCGACCTCCACCAGCAATTCGTCAATCTTGACGTCGTCCCCCACAGACTTGTGCCACTTGATCACTGTGCCCTCGGCAATGCTCTGGCCCATGTGTGGCATCAGAATCGGGATTTCGTTCATGACGAACACCTCCTTTTACAGCTCAATCAAGTCCCGCAAAGCCTTGACAATATCTGCGGCCGCAGGACGATAACGATCTTCCAGGCTTTTGGCAAAGGGCACCGGGACATCCGGGGCCGTGAGGCGATGGACCGGGGCATCCAACAGATGAAAGGCGGATTCATTGATCGCCGTAGCAATTTCTGCGGCATAGCCACAGGTACGCCACCCCTCACTCACCACCAGGACACGACTCGTGGCGGCTGTGGCAGCCAGGATCGTGTCCAGGTCATACGGCTTGAGACTGCGCAGATCCACCACCATCACTTCATACCCCTCCGTGACATGAAGCTCCGACACAGCACGCAGGGCCTCATGGACCATGGCCCCATAGGTAATGACCACGGCATCATCCCCCTCATGACGCACGGACGCCTTGCCCAGGGGCAGCGCAGTCAAGTCATCGCCCACGCGCTCCTTGACAGAACGGTACAGCGTCTTGTTTTCCATGAAGACCACGGGATTGGGATCCTGCGCTGCGGACAACAACAGAGAGCGGGCATCTGAGGGGAAGGCAGGATACACCACCTTGACGCCGGGCATATGGCAGAAGTAGGTTTCAAGTTCTTCTGAGTGGAAGGGCCCCCCGCCTGTCCCGCCCCCTGAGGGGACTCGGACGACCATGGGGACGGCGTCGCCTGTGCGGTAGTGGCGCGTGCCCGCATTGTTGAGCAGTTGATGCATGGCCGTGGTGATGAAATCTGCAAACTGCATTTCCACAATAGGACGCATGCCCTGGGTGGCCATCCCTATAGCTGCGCCGAGCATGGCGGATTCAGAGATGGGGGTATCGAACACACGAGCCTCGCCAAATTCGGCTTGCAGACCTTCGGTGACCTTGAAGGCCCCGCCAAAGGCGCCCACATCCTGTCCATAGATCACTGACGTAGGATCCGTTTTCAGCACTTCACGGAGACCTTCCTGAATCCCCTGCAGATAGGTAATTTCACGCATCGCGATAAACCCCCTGGGTCAGGGTGTCTGCCAGAGGCTCCTCTTCTGATAATGCCTGACGCGCAGACCGGTCTATCTCGTCGGCAATTTCCAGCTCCATGGCTTCGATCTGATCGTCTGTGATCAGCTTGGCGGCCTGCATCCCCCGAATGCCCATACGAATGGGATCTCGGCGGCGATAGACCTGAAGCAGCGTTTCAGGCACGTATTTAAAGTCATCATGTTCGCCGTGACCCCGCATACGCATGGTATCGGCCTCCAGCAGGGCAGGCCGGGGATTGGCCCGGATATCATTCAAGATGTCACGCACCGTGATGTAGATCTCAGCCGGATTGTTGCCATCGGCACTGTACCCGTCTATCCCATACCCCACAGCCCGATCCGCCAGCCTGTGGCAGCGATACTGATGGCTCGTGGGCGTGGAATAGGCATAATGATTGTTCTCGATGATCACCAACAGGGGAATATCAAACACGGCAGCAAAGTTCAGGGCCTCATGGAAATCGCCGGTACTCGTGGCGCCGTCACCCACAAAGGCCACCCCCACCGTGTCCTTACCCTGGCGTCGTTTGGCCATGACCCCACCGGCCACCACGGAGATCATGGACCCCAGGTGTGAGATCATGGTATACACACCATGGTCCAGGCGACCGTAGTGCACATTGCCGTCACGCCCCCCTGTGGGGCTTTTTGCGCGTCCCAAGGCCTGTCGAAAGACACCCAGCGGCGTCTCGCCCCGTCCCAGGTGCAGGGGCAGGTTGCGGATACAGGGGGCAAACAGATCGTCTGGCTGACTGGCCACGGCCACGGCCGCACTAATCGCCTCCTGCCCGATCCCGGCAAATGCGCTGCCCCGAAGGCGGCCCTGGCGACAGATTTTGATCAGACGCTCATCCACACGCCGAGCCTGGATCATCAGTCGCAGGAGCTTCATCCAGATCTCCGGGTCCACGGTCGCTATTTTTTGAACTGTCTCAAGTGTCCACACAATAACTGTCTCAATAATTAGGCTATCTGATTGTTCATCGGCGCGACCGATTGTACTGTCTGGCGGAGGTGGAATCAAGCCAAGAAATCAGCAGAGGAGGGCTCTTTCGGGCCTGAAGACAATTGTATAGAACGTCATCCAGGCCCCAAGCAGGTGTCCCGCACCCTGAGACAGGGGTTGCATGGCACGTTGCATACGGTCACACCACACTGTTTTGCTCGTGTGATCAGAGTGCCAGTTGAGCGGCGGCCATGTATTCCTCGACGAGTTTGTCGATCAGTTCCTGAACTGAGATAATCTTTTCCGCTCTGTAGGCATTGGCGCCGGCAAAGGCAAAGCCTTCGTCGAGCAGCCCCTTTTTGGCATTGGTGAGGGCCTGTGCAATGCAGTACGGCACTTTCTTGAAATCACAACTGCGAAGGCATTTCCAATCGCACTTGAACTTTTCCTTGACACCCGACATGACCCGCTCAAAGAACTTGCCGCGAATCGCACGTCCGGGCAGTCCGACCGGACTGTTGATGATGATGATGTCCTCTTCGTGGCAGTCCAGGTAGGCCTGCTTGAACGCAGGTGACGCATCACATTCACAGGTCGTGACGAACTGGGTACCCATTTGCACGCCGCTGGCGCCCAGTTGCATAATGTCGTAGATGTCTTTCCCAGTGTAGATGCCCCCTGCTGCAATCACGGGGATATGCTTACTGAAGTAGTCCTCATAGATCTTGACGACCTCAATCACAGGGGGGAGTATCTTTTCCAGCGCAAATTCCGGATCAAAGATCTGTTCCCGTTTGAATCCCAGGTGTCCCCCGGCCATCGGCCCTTCCACCACCACGGCATCAGGCACGTGATTGTAGCGTTTTTTCCAGGTCTTAAAGACCAGATCAGCAGCTCGGGCAGAGGATACAATGGGAATGAACTTGGTTGCAACCTGAGTCAGATCACCCAGAGGCAAGGAGTCGGGTAAGGACGTAGGCAGGCCCGCGCCCAGCAGGACCACATTGGCGCCGGCATCCACAGAGCATTGAATCAACCCCCCAAAGTCGGACAAGGCCACCATGACATTGACACCAATCAATCCATTGGTTTGAGACCTGGCCTGGAGGATCTCCTTGCGCAGGGCACGCCTGTTGGCTTCAATGGGATTGGAGTGACAATCCGGCTCAAACTGGCCGATACCCGGCGTGGCAATCACACCGATCCCCCCAGCATTACCAACTGCAGATGCCAAACCAGACAAAGAGACCCCGACGCCCATGCCACCCTGAACCACAGGGATCTTGGCTTCCAAATCACCAATTCTCAAACTTGGTATGCGTAATACAGTCATTTATGTCGATCATCCTAATTGAAGTATATTCCTGAGAAGCTCTTGATCGGCTCACAAGGTAGCCAAGAATTATAGACCAAAGCAGCCCCGGGGTGAAGCCTAAAATAAAAGTTCGTAAATTGCCCCCGGAGTGTGATCCGTATCCCCGAAAGAACTCAGGATCAGTACCTTGGCGTAAAACCATGTAAAACCCCATCTACAGCCTTAAACATCGGTATAGACTCATTTTGAAATCCTGTTTTTGAGGCCGAAATGGACCGCCGTTCCTGGTGCATAAAGTCAGGTCGTCATACATGACCCAGGCCAGAAAAAAACTGACTTGGGCGTGTACCCAGACCCATACGCGCTTCCCCATTCTGCAAGACATCCATTTCCGAGCATCATCCATGCACGGAGTATAACGTATTTCAACCCCTGTGAACAGCCTTTGTTTGACACCATGTCTTTCAACACCTATGATGAGCGCGCTTTTATTGTGAGTATCTGAGATTCGATATGACGTGGTTGATTAATTCAGTGTATCTGTTGACTGGTGTGGCACTGAGCCCCATGGTGCTGTACCGCGCACTCAGACATAACCGCTACAGAACCGGCTGGGCTGAACGGTGTGGGCATGTGCATCGTAAAAACCCGGACAAACCCTGTATCTGGCTGCATGGCGTGAGTGTCGGAGAGATCAATGCCACCCAGACTGTGATCGCAGAACTTGAAGCTCGGTACCGTGACTACGACATTGTCATCAGCGCCACCACAGACACCGGCTATGCCAGGGCCAAGGCCCTGTATGATGCCAACTACACGGTGGTCTACTTTCCCTTGGACCTGTCACCCTTTGTACGCCGTGCCTTTGACCAACTCAAGCCTGACATTTGCCTGCTCATGGAACTCGAAGTGTGGCCCAATTTTCTCAAGGAAGCCACGCGCAGACAGGTGCCCATCGCCGTGATCAATGGACGCATCAGCGACCGAAGTTACAGGTCCTACAAGCGGTTTAAACCCCTGCTGTCAGGGACATTCAAGGCCTTGAGTCTGATCCTGGCCCAGACTCAAGAATACGCAGACCGGTTCAAGGCTCTGGGCTGCCCTGCCGAGCAGGTCCATGTGACGGGCTCGCTCAAGTACGACACCGCCGAGGTCAGTGACACCGTAGAGGGCGCCGATTCGCTGGGCAGACGCCTGGGGCTGACTGACGTACCTTTATGGGTGGCAGGCGGCACAGGCACGGACGAAGAAGGCATCATCCTCAATGTATTCAAGCAGCTCAAAGCCCAACCAGAACTGAAACACCTGCGATTGGCCATCATCCCCAGAAAACCGGAACGCTTTGCGCGTGTGGCTCAGGGCATTTCAGAGGCTGGCTTTTCAGTGATCAAATACAGTGACTACAAAAACACACAGTCCCCCGTACCCAACGATACGCAGGCCGTGATCCTGGGGGACACCATGGGGGATTTACGGGCCTTTTACAGTCTGGCTTGCGTGGCATTTGTGGGCAGATCGCTGGTGCCTATGGGGGGCTCAGATATGATGGAGGTTGTGGCACTGGGAAAACCCACGTTGTTCGGACCATACACCTTCAATTTCAAGCAGACCGTCGAAGCCCTGCTGGAAGCTCAAGGCGCGTTGGAGGTGTCTGATGATGACGCCCTGTACCGTGGCGTGTTTCGGTGCCTTACGGAGTCGGCTTATGCCCAGACCCTGGCGGCCAGAGGCAGGCAGGTCATACTGGACCATCAGGGCGCCACCCAGAAGAGCGTCATCCTGATAGGCACCCTGCTTAAAGCATGATCGAAGCACCGGGGTCCGCCACGAGCGTGTCTTCCCGCATGGCTTGCACGCATCTGGGACACAACTTCTGGCCGGTCTCCACGGTTTGCAGGTATTCATCAAAAAAGTCTTTGGAACCGCAGCATTCGCATCCCTGGTGATCCTGCATGGTGGGTCTCTCAGACAGGATGTCCATCAAATCGAAGGCACTGTCCTGCGCGGTATCCGGTTCATGCAGTGAGGCCACTTGATGAACGGGTGCCGGGCGATGAGGCAGCTTCTCAATGGGCTCATAGACCTTGGATTCCGTGTCAGACTCGACCTGTATCTGAAAGGTGGATGGCGCAGTCCAGGGGGCCTGACGAAACGAACATTTGGGCGCTTCTACCATTTGATCCACCAAAAACGCGTACGCACGACTCTTTTCCACAGACTGGATCTTGATTTCAGCCTGGAGTGCAGCCTGGGCCTCGGCCTTTACCGCATCCCGCCAGAGGTTAAGTGCAGCCGCTTCAGCCGTGCGACGGTCACTCGTGGCAATGCGTTCTTCGGACGCACGCAGTGCCCGGGCGCGACATCTGGCTTCTCCTGGCAGTTGAACGCTCCACCACCATCGCCCATCCTTGCGAAACATACGACCTGGCAAGGTCACTCTTGCTGTGTCTTTATTTGATGTTGCCATGGTACCTAAAATCCCAATTCATCTATCAATCGGCTTTAGGAGCCTGTCGGAGAACTCGATCTGGCTTCGAGCGGCCCTTTTTCCGCTTGACTCCTAGTTGGATATTTCGGCAAGGCAAAAGGGCAAATCCAGCAACATCTGGATTATTTGGACGTTTCTTCGAATTATCGGGGTTCAAAGCGCAAAAAAAACCCCTGCGTGCGGAGGGAGAGGAGAGGAAAGCGAGATAACGCAGGGGCTTGTAGTCTGTATACTGTATTATTATACGTATGGCGGGAAAAATGTTCAAGAAAGATTATTCGAAGATTACCCTGAAATAAAACAAATTATCTGTCTTCCCAGGGCACCCAACACTCCCAAACACTTCTCCAAAAAAGCAATAAAACGAGGCCGAAGGGACTCGAACCCTCAACCTTCGGATCGACAGTCCGACGCTCTAACCAATTGAGCTACGGCCCCGTTTCAAAGATCGGTAATATAACAATCAGCGAGGCTCCATGTCAACTAATTTGACTCAAAGATTTCTTTATTTTTTCGTACCCTTTGCAAATGACGGGTTCTTGTTATAATGTGCCCACTGTTACTCGGTTAAAGTACATGAATATTTAGATAGAAAGAGTGTATGGGATTACCCACTGTCGCCATTATTGGTCGGCCCAATGTAGGAAAAAGTAGCCTTTTAAATGCCCTGGCAGGCCAAATGATCAGCATTGTGGAAGCCACAGCCGGCGTAACACGAGACCGCGTGAGTACCCTGATTCAGGTCAACGACAGGTATTTCGAACTGGTGGACACCGGTGGGTATGGCATTGTCGATAACGATGAACTGAGCCGGCATATTACAGGGCAAATCCATCAGGCCATCCAGACTGCCGACTTGGTCTTGTTCATGGTGGACATTCGGGATGGACGCGTGCCCCTGGATGAGGAAATCGCACGCCTGCTCAGAAAACACAACCTCAATGTGATTGGTGTGGCCAACAAGGCAGACAGCGCCAAACTCTTTCACACAGCAGGAGAGTTCACAGAACTTGGATTTGGCGAGTTCCTCTGCATCTCGGCCGTCAACAACCTGAATAAAACCGTGCTCATGGAGACCATCCTCGAAAAACTCGACCTCCTGGACAGTTCCACGGCACCTCAAAAACCTGCCATGAAAATAGCCATTGTGGGTAAACGCAATGCTGGCAAGAGTACACTGGTCAATGCCATGGCTGGAAGCGAACGTGTGATTGTCAGCGAAATACCGGGCACCACACGCGATGCTGTGGATGTGCGACTTGAAAAGGACGGCCAGACATTGCTGATCATTGACACGGCCGGTGTACGCAAGAAGAACAAACTGGCGGATGACATTGAGTTCTACAGTTATGTACGTTCTACCAAGTCCATATCGAGAGCGGACATCATTCTCTTTTTGATCGACGCCACAGTACCGATCTCTCAGGTCGACAAGCGACTGGCACGATTCATTGTCGATGAAAGCAAGACCTGTATCCTGGTCATCAACAAGTGGGACCTGGCCAAGGACTCGGCTGCGACCAGCGACTATGAAGACTACCTCACGCGTGAATTAACAAGCCTGAGATCTGCCCCCCTGGCCTTCACCACAGCGTCTGAAGGCAAGAATGTGCAGAGCGTACTGGACCTGTGCGCTGAACTGCACAAACAAGCCAATACCCAGATTTCCACGGGCGAACTGAATCGTGCCTTTGAGATCGTTAAAGAGGAGCGAACAGGCGCTGCCAGACGCAAAACCGGTTTTCCAAAACTCTATTATGCCACTCAGATTGCGGTGAATCCCATCACGATCCTGATGTTTGTGAATGACCCCAGATTGTTTGACGAAGCTCACAAGCGATATATTGTAGGTCGGCTGCGAACCCTGCTGCCCATCTCTGAAGTCCCGATTCGGCTGCTGGCCCGCTCGCACCGCAGCAGGCCCTCAGACAGATGATATAGACAAAGAACTTTCCTGGGAGAGTATGCTCTATGGACACTCTGATACTCATGTGTGTGTGCTTTGGCGGATACATCCTGGCCTATCACACCTACGGCAAGTTTCTGGCCAAGAAGATTTTCAATCTCAAACCCGAGGCTGAGGTACCCAGCACGCAGTTCAATGACGGTGTGGACTATGTACCGACACGTCGGGGTGTCATCTTTGGCCATCACTTCACGTCCATTGCAGGGACAGGCCCCATTGTAGGTCCGGCGATTGGCATTATCTGGGGCTGGGTGCCTGCTGTGCTGTGGATCTTTCTGGGGTCCATCTTCATGGGGGCGGTCCACGACTTCGGATCCCTGATTGTGTCACTGCGAAACCAGGGACACAGTGTGTCTGAAATCGCCGCCAAATACATCAACCGCAGAGTCCGAATCATGTTCTTTATCATCGTATTCATAAGCCTCTGTATTGTCATTGCCGTGTTCGGTGTTGTGATTGCGCTGGTGTTCAGCCAGTACCCTGAGGCAATTTTACCAGTGTGGCTCCAAATCCCCATTGCCATGATCCTGGGCGTGGCCATTTATAAGAAGTCAGCCAATGTCCTCGTGGCCACGGCCGTGGCGGTGATCACCATGTACCTGACTGTCTGGTTGGGCGCGTATTTGCAGCAGGTCAAGCCTGACTTATTGACAGTGACCAGCGTGGGCAGCATCCCAGCCACGGGTGTCTGGACCATCATGCTTCTGGTGTATGCCTGGATTGCCTCCACCTTGCCGGTGACCACCCTGCTTCAGCCGCGTGATTACATCAATGCCTGGCAGTTGTTTGTGGCCATGGCTTTGCTGGTACTTGGTGTGGTCGTGGCATCCTGTCAGGGGGTCCTGCCCATGGCCGCGCCAGCCTTCAACCATGCGTTGCCTGCAAGCACACCGCCCATATGGCCTCTGATGTTTGTCACCATAGCGTGCGGCGCGATCAGCGGTTTCCATTCACTGGTCTCTTCCGGCACCACCGCCAAACAAATAGCCAATGAAAGAGACAGCCTGGCAATCGGGTACGGGTCCATGCTCACAGAGGGATTCCTGGCCATCCTGGTGATCATCTGCGTGGGTGCAGGCATTGCCGTCTCGTACCAAACGCCCGACGGCACCCTGCTTCAGGGCTCAGAGGCGTGGCACCATCTGTACTCCTCCTGGGCGGGCCAGTGGGGGCTTGGTGCAAAATTGGGGGCCTTTGTCTCGGGCGCTGCCAACATTGTGGGTTCCTTAAAGATCCCTCATCTCCTGGCAACGGCAGCCATGGGGGTGTTTGTGGCCTCGTTCGCAGGCACCACACTAGACACCTCCGTCCGTATTCAGAGATATGTCATCAGCGAACTGACCACTGAGCTCAAGCTCAAATGGCTGTCCAATCGCTGGGCTGCCACGACCCTGGCCGTACTCACTGCAGCGGCCCTGGCCTTTGCCACGGGCGTCAATGGCACTGGAGCCCTCAAACTCTGGCCCTTATTTGGCTCAGCCAATCAACTCCTGGCAGCCCTGGCCCTGCTGGTGATCACCCTGTACCTGCGAAAAAAAGGCGGGAAGAAATTCCTGGTCTCGGGTATACCCTGTGCTATCATGCTGGTCATCACCACCTGGGCCATGGTCCTCAATGAAATCAGCTTTGTACAGCAGAACAACACACTCCTGATCACTGTGGGCGGGATCATCCTGGTACTGGCCCTCTGGGTATTTGCGGAATCCTTGATTGCCTTTTTCCGCCCTCACCAGGCGGAGTA
Organism: Phycisphaerae bacterium; assembly: GCA_021736645.1. Classification (GTDB taxonomy): domain Bacteria; phylum Planctomycetota; class Phycisphaerae; order Sedimentisphaerales; family Anaerobacaceae; genus JAIPFM01. The sequence goes on from JAIPFM010000044.1 coordinate 26,243, forward strand.
AGGTGGACTAGGGTGGTGTTGTCGTGGCAGAAGAGCTTGCTCTGGGCACCAATTCAAAATCAATGGTGGCCAGGGGACTGTCCGCAGGCTTGATCTGATTCTTTTCAACATAGGCCCGAGGGAATCGATACTCCAGGGTCTTGGATTGAGATAGCGATTGGGGCCCGGCCTTTCTTTCGACCACAAGTTCCACATGATAGGTCTCATTCTGATAGGCCCGTTTGGCTTCGTCCGTGCCCTTGAATTCAATACTCCTGAGCGCCTCTTCCTCACGCATGATCACAATTTTATAGTCCCGTTGAACAATCGGATCAACCACAAGGCAGAACTTGGGCTTTTCAATCACCTGAGGCTCGAGGTTTGTCACTTCTTCAGACAGATGCACCTTCACGGCCAGCTTGGCCGTTTTCCTTCGCCCATCAATATCCACGAAGGGGACACGGTCAATCGCAGTCTCGCCTCGAGCTCGACTCAAATCGGCTTCACTCAACACCACATTGGCCACCAGTTTTTCACCGACCCAATCCTCGGGCACATACATATTGATCGATGCAGGCGTGACTTGACTGCCAGGCACCACGGTTTCATTTTCATCCACACAACGCACTGCCAGCGAGCGTTGAGCCAGTTTAATGACCCGGATGGAGGCCGTATCAGGTGCGCAGCTCTCGACGGACAAGCCTCGATTACCAATCTCAGGACTCTGCTTGACAAAATTCTCCAACGGCCAGGCCGGATAATCCATGGGTTTGTTGAGCCCCTGCTTGTCAGGTGTCAACACCAGATTCAGATCCAAAGCATCGGTACGTTCGAGTTTCTTGATCTCCACAATCCGTCCGCCAGGCCCCTTTAAATTGATGGTATTGACAATCATACGATCTGTCAGTTCGCCGCTATCTGTTACAAAACTAACCAGCAGAGAAGGATCTGAGGAGTCACCCAATTCCACCGGTATTTGTGTCAAGTAATCCTGTTCATCCAATGCAAGATCTGACCAGACCCAGATCAAGACTGTCAACAATAGCACAGCGAGGATCTTCTGAATTTTGATTCGTTCCATCATCAGCGTCAACTCTCCGGATTACTTGGTCTTCTTGGATTTTTTGTACCGCTTCTTGGGCAGTACCGTTGAGCTGTTGTTCGCCAGCGTATCCACGAGGTGTGACCGCAACTGGCATTCTGTAATGTTTCGATTCAGCTTGCCTTCTCTGGCAATGGAAATGACCCCGGTTTCTTCACTGACCACCACACAGATGGCATCGGACCCGGCGGAAATGCCAATCGCAGCCCTGTGACGCGATCCCAGTTCTGCGCCGCCTCGACTGCCCATTCGACTGCCCTCTGTGGCCAGTCGCATGGAATCCGCTTCAGCCAGGGGTAATTGGACCCGGGCCGCCACAATACGGTCATTACGAATAACAGCGGCCATATCATGCAAAGACGTACCAGGATAAAAGATCGTCTTGAGTAATTCAGCCGTGACGCGCGCATCCAGGCTGACCCCGGTCTCAACAAACTCCCCGAGTGCCACATGCCGCTCCAGAACCATAATGGCCCCGGTACGCGTGGCAGAGAGTTCTGTGGCAGCGGCCACAATCTCTTCAATGGTTTTGGATAGTTCCTGCGTCCCGCCATGCCACAGGCGCGGCTGGCCCACACGGATCAAGACACGACGAATCTCCGGCTGAAATGCAGCCACCGCAATAATCAAAACACCGATCAAAAAGCCCTTGTACAGATAGGCCACGTGGCTGAGAGAAAACCTTTGAACCACCTGACTGGAAACAATGGCCCCTGCCACGAGAATGAAGATAACCCCTCTGAAGAGTCGCTCCCCGCGTGTCCCCTCCAGAAAATCCACGATCCAGTACACCACCAGGCCGATCATAATCAACTCAATAATGACTTCCCACCACTCGTTATTCGTCATAACTCTGTGCAGGTAGTCAACAAGTGCGTCCACGGCCCAAATCCTTTTGAAAAAAAAGGCCGCAAAATAATCATCAATGCGACCCGGAATCCAAATATTGCATCAAACAAATCTATTCACTAAGGCACTCTCTTTTCAGCCAGGTGGCTCATGCGGTCCAGATTGAGAAGCTGATCAACATCTTCTGCCATCAATGATATGTTGTTTTTCAACACGCGATTATGACGTCTGGCCCTTTCAGCAGAGGTCTCACCTGGACGATGATACAGACCGCAACCAGACACCGACAACACAAAGGCCAAGCCCAACACAGAAATTACCACAGTCATCATAAACTTGCTCGTGCTTTTCATCATATCTCCCTAGTGAACACCAGTTGTCCAAAACAGATGCGTCAAAACAACTCAATCGACAGGACCCTAAGCCAATCTGCATACCCAGCCGTCCCAAATACAGCTTTAGTATAGCAATGACACAATTGTATGTCAATACGATCAGAGCATTTAGAGGGATTATCCTGGGACGTTTTCATGAATCGGGGGGGTGAAACATCAAAATGCCCTGGGGTCCTGCAACTACTGCGAGGCACATGACGAGGACCGATCTGAAGGGGGAATGCAGACTGAGGCCCAATTCATGAGGTTACATTCGTTTTCTGGAATTGACCAAAGCCGCGAAGAGTATATGCCTGAGTTGATCTTCTGTGGCACCATCCAGGTAGGATTCCGTGAAATCCAGTCGAAATCGGCCGTTAAAATGACGAATTCGGTGTTTCAATTCTTTCCTGCGCATACAAGCGATGGTGGTAATGTCTTTTTCTGTGCCTGAAGCCAACATACAGAGACCTCGAATCTTTCAAGTCTTTAGCGATGTTCGGGTTGCTGCCTCTGTTATCGGTTCAGATTTTTAAGGCGTTTATTGAGAAATGCGCAAATGCCCAAAAAAACACAGAAATTGCCAGAATAACCGGGATTCCCCCTGACAATCGAAAGACTCACGTCAGATAATCCGGGGTGGCATCACGATGGTATTACTTGCCGCTGAGCCAGGTGGGTCCATAGCCAATATCCACCTTGAGCGGTACAGACAGAGTCATGGCCCCGGTCATGGCCTTTTCAATCCAATGGGCATGCTCGGACGCGAGTTCTGCGTTCAGTTCAAACACCAATTCGTCATGGACCTGAAGGATCATCTTAATGGGCAGATGCTCAGATTCAATCTTCTGCTGAATCTTGATCATGGCCAGCTTGATCAGGTCTGCAGCAGACCCCTGCACCACTGTATTGACCGCCAACCGCCTGGCCTGGGCCTTGCGGTTGGCATTGGCACTGTGAATGTCCGGGATCGAACGCCGCCTGTGAAGCATGGTCTCTACATACCCCCGTTCCTCTGCTTGCGCCACGATCCCATCCATGAAGGCCTGAATGGAGGCATAACGACTGAAGTAGTCCTCAATAAACTTCTTGGCCTCGCCCATGGTCATTCCGACCGATCGCGACAGTCCAAAGGCACCCTGACCGTAGATGATGCCGAAATTCACCGCCTTGCTCTTGGATCGCATATCAGAGGTCACCTCGTCCAGCGGCACGCCAAAGACCTGTGAGGCCACAAATCGGTGGATATCGTGATCCGCAGCAAATGCCTCAATCAGGGCGGGGTCCTGAGACAGGTGAGCCAGCAGACGCAGCTCCACCTGGGAATAGTCTGCCGTGAGAATGCAGTCTGTGGCCTTCTCCGCCACAAAGGCCCCGCGGATCTGTCTGCCCAGGGGTGTGCGGATCGGGATATTCTGCAGATTGGGATCACTGGAACTCAGACGCCCGGTCGCTGTGACAGTCTGGTTGAACGACGTATGCAGGCGGTTCGTCCTGGCGTTGATCAAGGTGCCGAGCTTGTCCACATACGTGGTCTGGAGCTTTCTGAGTTGACGATACTGAAGCAGACACTCCACAATCGGATGCTGATCTGCAATCTGTTCCAGAACCTTGGCATCGGTACTGCGACCGGTCTTGCCCTTACGCATGGACGTCAGTCCCAGCTTGTCAAAAAGGATGTCCCCCAGTTGCTTGGGCGAATCAATATTGAACACGCACTGGGCATATTTGTAAATCTCGTCCGTGACATCATCCAGAGTCCGTGCAATGTCATTCGACATGGCGTGCAAGTGCTTTGTGTCCAGACACACGCCATGAAACTCCATGGCAGCCAGTACCCTGACCAAAGGCATTTCCACCGTATGAAACAGCTCCGCAATGTGAGGCAATGCCTCCAGACGCGGTTTCAAATAGTGGTAAAGCTGCCACGTGATGTCCGCATCCTCGGCCGCATATTCACAGGCCATGGACGTGTCCACCACATCAAAGGTCAACTGATTCTTGCCCTTGCCGATCAATTCCGTAATGGACACACATTCATAGTTCAAGTAGTCCAGGGCCATATTGTCCATGGAATGACTCACACGATCCGACGCCACACAGTAGGAGGCCACCATGGTGTCAAAGACAATGCCGTTCAGCGGCAGGCCCGCGTTGGTCAGGATCAGCCAGTCATACTTGATATTCTGTCCCACCTTCCTGACCTGCTCACTGGCCAGAACAGGGCCCAGCTTGGCCTGTACCTCTGCCAATCGCAAACAGGGCTCACCCAGCGGCGCCTTGACCGGCACATAGTACGCCTCATGCTTCCTCCAGGCCAGACTGATGCCCACCAGGTCGGCGCGCATGGGCTGCACAGACGTGGTCTCAGTATCCACGGCCAGCAGATCCACACCCTTCAGCCTGGCACACAGATCGTCCAGTTTTTCAGATGTATCCACCAGTGTATAGCAGTGTTCCACGGTCTTGAGGGTGTGTCGTTCAGAGGAGGCCGGTGCCAAAGCAGGCGCGGGCCGATCTGGACTATCCCCCTGATCTTCCAACTGGGTCAGCAGGCGACTGAATCCCAATTCTTCAAACAGACCCCGCAATCTGGGCACATCAAACGGCGTCACCGCCATGGCCTCAAAGTCCAGGTCTATGGGCACCTCAGAATCAATGGTGACCAGACGCTTGCTCAGATCCACGATGTCACGCGATGCCCGAAGACGCTCGCCCCGCTTGCCCTTGATCTCATCAGCATGGGCATACAGGTTTTCAATGGAGCCGTACTGCCGAATCCATGTCAACGCAGTTTTGGGGCCCACATCCGGGACACCGGGAACATTGTCTGACGTGTCGCCCTGCAGTGCAAGCACATCGAGAAACTGTTCCGGTGTGACTCCCTGACTCTCCTTGAGGGTTTCAATCGTGGTCTTGATGCCATTCTTGATATCCAGGACGCACACCCGATCATTGATCAGTTGCAGGATATCCTTGTCTCTGGAGCACACAGAACACATCAGTCCCCTGGCCGCCCCCTGCCGGGTCAGGGTCCCGATCAGGTCGTCCGCTTCGAATCCGTCTTTTCGCAGTACAGGAATGTGCATGGCCCCAAGGATCTGCTCGATGCGTGAAATCTGAGGCGGCATGTCTTCAGGCATGGGCGGTCTCTGGGCCTTGTACTCGGAATACAGGTCCTTGCGAAAGGTCGGGGCCTTGCTGTCCATGGTCACGACCAGATAATCCGGTTTATAGTTCTGGATCACACCCAATATGGCCGTCGTGAAAATATACGTGGCCTTGGTGGGCTCGCCTGAAGGACTGGTCAGGTCTCGCATGGGGGCAAAATACGCGGAGTAAATATGCGCATGCCCGTCAATGATATAGAGTGTTTTTGCCATAGAGAGCCACTTTAGGCGCAGACATGCGCCCTGTCAAGTAAAGCAATTAGGAGTGTGTCGAAGAATCCCGTCGTGGGCCCGAGAGCGAGCGGTTTTTCGACTGGCAAGGACGGCGAAGCAGGCGATATCGGTGTGTATCGTCGATGCAGCCGGACGCAGTCCAGTCGTAAAACAAGCCGCTCGAAGCCAGATCGGATTCTCCGACACGCTCCTGGGGCAATAAAAAAAGGAGCCTGCAAAACAGGCTCCTTGATAAGTCGTGGTGAGTCCAAACAGCAGACTATTCCTCTGCAGGATTGACTTCCAGCAGTTCCACTTCAAAGATCAGCAGTGCGCCCGGCTGAATCCTGGGAGGTCTGCCAGAATCGCCGTAGGCCAGATCGCCAGGTACATACAGGGTGGCCTTGCCGCCTTCATTGAGGAGTTGAAGCCCTTCGGTCCATCCGGCGATCACCCCATTGAGCGGAAATACGGCTGGCTCATTTCTCGCGATCGAGCTGTCAAATTCTGAACCGTCCAATGTGGTGCCTCTGTAATGCACCTTCACCGTATCCGTGGCCGCAGGCTTTTTACCGGTGCCCTGCTCAGTGATCAGATATTGGAGACCGCTGTCTGTGGTCTTCACGCCCTCTTTCTTGGCATTTTCCTCTAAAAAGGCGGCACCCAATGTCTTGTTCTTGGCAGCCTCTTCTTTATCCAATTCCATCTGCTTGGCGCGCTGTTCCATCTGAATCTGCTGCATCTTCTGGCTGAACACCCGTAATACAGCACCGATTTCTTCATCAGGCATGGCCAGGGGCTTGCCACCCAGCTGATCCCTGATTCCCTGACACAGGGCATCCAGGTTGAGTTCAGCATCCTTGAGTTGCTGAGTCATGGCCACACCCACAGCATAACTCGTTTTTTCCAGATCCGTCGTCAAAGTCACCTTTGCAGGGGCAGTCGTCGTGGCACCGCCGCCATCCAAAGCCAATGCAATACCCACCACACAGACGACAACAGCACCCAGAACGAGAAACAACTTAGCCTTCATAAATAGCTCCTTATTAGCAAAAAAAACGAGGCTCATTGAGTTGATTGCAAAGATATGCCAAACACTGACAATTAAGCAACTCCTAGCCTATCCTAAACCCGATTACGCCGGACTGCAAGCGTAAGCTCAAGAATCTTAAAGCTAGATCGGCAAAACTCCCCTGCAAAATAAATACAACTGCCCTCTTGGCAGAATAACTGGACTATGTTATAGTCTTTTTTCTGGTCGCGCTGCAGCGAAGTCGCCTAACAGCACGCAAATCAGCATTTTTTCGGCCGGGTCCCATGCAAGTTGAGGCCGTGAATCTGGTCAGGCGGGGAACCGAGCAGCCATAAGCGAACCCTTGGTTGTGCGTGGTAAACCCGGCCGCCTTTTTTTACAACCGGTTGTAACCTACACCTGACATC